>DAOOVZ010000359.1:0-1008 GCA_035370665.1 Candidatus Hydrogenedens sp. | reverse complement strand
CCATAAAAACCCCTATTCCTGCTGGGACCGTTTCTACACCAAAACCGCAAGAAATACCAAAGGCTATCCCTCCACGGAAGACAGAAGACCTATCTCAACAAGGTGTAAAACCTCCACAGGAAAAATCCATGCCCACACCCATTCAAACAACTCCTACACCAAACCCCAAAAGTGTTGGCTTTAAGAAAAAGTAAATACTCAAAAGGCTTTACATATTTTGGAATATACTTGTTTTGTTTTAATACTGTTTATTATTTGTTATCTTCTGGTATTTCAGGGAGGCTGGCTGCGGCAATGGATTGTCCTACTCGCCTATTCTTTTCGTCAGGAAGTTGAACCTGCATTTTTTCTCTTAATTCAGGAAATTCGGTATCTAACACTTTTAAGCACTCTTCCATCATGATTGGACCGCCACTACCGGAAGTGCATCTTCCTAACACCAATACATGTTTAATATTATAAAAATCACTATAATGTGCAAGGGTATAACCTAAATAGACACCCATTGTTCTCCAGATATTTACGGCTTCGGTATTATTCTGTTCTAATAATTCCTGTATGAATTTTAATTTTTCTGCGTCTGTAATTCCTTCAGGGATTTTTATGCCTGCTTGCTGTGCAAGACGGAAAACACATTGCTGCGAGAAATAATTTGCCCCTACTCCCCTATCACCTGACCATTCTTCTACTGGTGCATTGGGGTTGTAGTCCACGGGTGCAAAGGCAAGTTCGTTTAGCCAGTCGGTTATGTTTCCTGTGGGTGTGACATAGCCACCTGCTTCGCTTGAACCCATAGCGATTCCCAATACAGCATTATCACCTATAGACATGGAACCTGCCAAAGCCGTTACCTCACCATCGTTAACTACAACTAACGGGACACCTAATTCCTTCGACATGCGATTAAACATTTCACGGACTTCTCCGAATCGCTCCTTTGGGACGCCACGGAATAAGGAAGCAACCATAGCACGATTGTTAACATATACACCAGCAGCACTACCGCCT
>DAOOVZ010000358.1:0-1038 GCA_035370665.1 Candidatus Hydrogenedens sp. | reverse complement strand
CCTTAATGTTGTGTAGCATGGCAAATCCGCATAATCCCAATAAAGCAATCTTTGACGCATTTGTTTCCCAATGAAACATAGATTCACCGACAAATATAGGTCCTAAATTAATACCATATAGTCCACCAACTAATTGATTATCAATCCAGCACTCGATAGAGTGTGCGTATCCCAGGTCATGTAAACGAATGTAGTTTTTCTCTATATCTGAAGTAATCCATGTTCCATCTTCTCCATTACGCGGTGTTTGTGCACAGGCATAAATAACTTCACGAAAGGCAGTGTCTGCTGTGATTCGGAATAGTTTTTGTTTCCATACACGCCATAGCCGACGAGGTATATGTAGCCTATTAATGAATAGAACAGCTCTTGGGTCAGGGGAACACCACCGAATAGGTTCACCTTCTTCATACCAGGGAAAGATGCCTTGCCTATATGCATCTAATACTCGAGACGGCGACAAATCTCCACCATACGCAACAACCCAGCCCTCCCAATACTTTTCTGGTGGAAATGGGTCTTCAGGTTTTAACCAGACAAATTTTCGCATATTTCAATATAAATTACTTGAGAGTCCCGTAAATATCTACATGCCTATCTGTAACACATTTTACAGTCAAATTTTGGAGCTCACATTCTTCCAATTGTTTACAAATCTCTTCAGGTGTAAAGGCAGATAGTAAGGAACGGTAATACTCTTCTTGTAGCAGTTTTGAAGCATCACCTACATAAGTTTCAATTATTTCCCATGCCTTTTCAGTTGATTCTGGACGGAATAAGTCTCTAATGAAAATATATCCGCCAGGTTTCAGGATTCTTTTTATTTCCATCCATAGTGGTTTGGGGTCGGCAAGATGATGAAGTAAACTATTGCTAAAAATTACATCTACTGACTGGTCAAAAAATGGGAGTGATTTAGCATCACCAAGAATCCATTGTAGTTTTCGTATACCAAATCGTTTTTGTGCAAATTGCAGCATAGAATACGAACCATCTACTCCAATAATTTTACAATCTTCAAAACGCTGATACACCCGG
>DAOOVZ010000357.1:0-1045 GCA_035370665.1 Candidatus Hydrogenedens sp. | reverse complement strand
ACAAAGTGCACTCTGGTTAAGATTTGCATTCTGTAAAAGAACATCCTTATCTACGCCCATAAAAGATAAGGTCAAAAACATAATTGCAGAAAAGGTATTCATATATATTTTCCTTATATCTCTCTTGGGTAAAATAAATCTATTTTGGGTGTCTTTATAAATATAGTCTATCCCCAAAAGGAACAAAAAGATTTGACATAATCATAATATAAGAACTTGTGAAAGTCTTTTCTTTTTGATGTTTTAGATTATTTTACAGTAATGTTATTTATAATTTGCTTGCTAAAAAGGATTTAATTCCTTCGACGACATAATCAATCTCTTCAAAAGTTATTTCAGGATAAATAGGTAATGCCACCACTTCCTTTGCTGCCTTCTCCGCTTCTGGAAGGTATTCGTCTGATGAAGGGAATCTTTGAAAACAGGGCTGGCGATGAATAGGTATTGGATAAAATACGGCTGTTGAAATTCCTCGTTCCTGGAGAAATTCCCGTGCATGGTCTCGCTCTGGAATGCGAATCACATATTGATGATAGACTGCATAACTTTCTTCCCTTTCTACTGGGAGTTGTAATTCAGGCAGTTCCCTTAACCGTGTTGTATAGTAATGCGCAATTTCGCAGCGTTTCTCATTCCACACTTTTAGATAACGAAGTTTAACACTTAATATCCCTGCCTGCAAGGTATGCAGATGACTGTTATACCCAATAAGTTCATGCTCGTAGGATTTCCTTGAACCATGACAACGCAACAGGGAAACAGACTCCGCTATCTGTGCATGATTAGTTGTGATTAGTCCACCTTCTCCCATGGCTCCTAAATTTTTCGTAGGATAAAAACTAAACGCAGCAGCATCTCCCCAATTCCCTGCCATTTTATCATGTAAACTTGCACCAATTGCTTGTGCCGCATCTTCCAAAATGTAAAGGGAATAACGCCTTGCTAAATCTAAGAACGAAGGCATATCAGCACATTGACCATATAAATGCACAGGCAGAATCACTTGTGTCCGCTCTGTAATTTTTTTCTCTACCATTTCAGGATT
>DAOOVZ010000356.1:0-1058 GCA_035370665.1 Candidatus Hydrogenedens sp. | reverse complement strand
GCTCACGATATTTCTGTCCTGACTGGAAAGCAGGTGAACTTAAATGGTATCGGATACCGCATTCGTGCCACTCATTGACGAGTATAATCCACGGTTTCTCTTGATAGATTTTTACCAGAGCAAGGACACCACGGTCGCCTGAACCAAATATTTCATCTTGGTTTATCGTTATAGGTTGTAGCGAATCTTCCGCGGAAAGCACAGTCTGCAGGGATTTGATTTCTTTTGCAAAGGTTATTAAATCAGACCAGAGTTGTATATCGCGTGGAACATAGTATGTTCCCCAAAATAGGATTCCGCGTGCTCCGTTCACGATACAGTCAAATCCCATGAATCGAATTTCCTCTAAGGTAGGTGGACGAAATCCTTTTTGTTCACTACCGCTACGCTCATATACATCACCCTGCAACATTCCCCAGTCAAATCCTTGAATCACCATCCATACGGGTTTTTGCGGGTCTATCGCCTGCATCCGACGCGTATATACACCCACGGAAGACATGGTTTGGTCTGCTAAGTCGGAATGCCGTAAGTTGGGATGCTGCGGCACAGGGTAAATATCACAGCCAACAATATCTGCACACTCACTAAATTTGCGAAGACTTTCCATAGAGTTTCGCGGTGCATGATTCATCCAGATAGGGTGATTTTTGTCTAACTCCTTGATAAGTGCATAAGCCTGATGAAGTTTTTCCAATTCTTTCGTTTTTATCTGTTCAATGTTTGCCATAGATACTTCTGCAAAGGGGGACTTTTCTCCCAATTGCTCCCAAATTTCGGCTACCAATTTTTCTCCTTCTTGCCATAGACTACGACGATAATTTTCTAATGCTTTTTGTAATTTTCCTTCTAATTCTTTTCGCAATTGCTCATCGCTTAACTTGCTCAACTTCTCCTGGACTGCTTGAGGCTCCTTACTTTGCTTCGTTATATAGGTATTCTGGTAAACATTCCATAACACTTCGTCAGGCATCTCCCACACAAGGAAGGCAGGGTTTTTTGCACATAGATTTATCAAATCTGTTAATTTTTGTTTGCGTGTATCGGGGTCAGGTGAA
>DAOOVZ010000355.1:0-1059 GCA_035370665.1 Candidatus Hydrogenedens sp. | reverse complement strand
ATAGTGAAGGTTAATGGGGAAAGGTGATTTGCATTTTGGCTTAAAAAATGCTATAATATTTTTTCTAATGTAGAGACCTTATGATTTTTAAATGGAATATCAATAACGAATTATCCTCATATCAAAAAGAAAACAAATCAGTATAAGTGTCACTTCTCTCATAAAAATTTACGAAACTATATAATATAAGGAGTTATTTCATGGCTGTGGCTCCCCGAATGGAACGTATTTCATTGTCTCGTGCCCCTGAAGACCTCACGCATCTACCTAATTTAATTGAGATTCAAACCAGGTCCTATACGGATTTTTTGCAGTGGGAAGTCCCACCTCATGAACGGCAAGGCAAGGGTTTACAAGCCGTTTTTAACGAATATTTTCCTATTGAATCGCCTAATGGATTAATAAAGTTAGAGTATGTTTCTTACAATTTGATTCCGCCAAGATACACGATAGAAGAATGTCAGAACTTAGGTTTAACTTATAGCGGAACATTGAAGGCATTGCTTCGGCTTACACTTTACGAAGAATCTCTCAAAGAAGAACGAGTAGAAAAGCAAGTGCTTGAACAAGAAGTCTTCATAGCAGAAGTTCCTCTGATGACTCCCACAGGCACATTTATAATCAATGGTGCGGAACGCGTAATTGTTAGCCAGTTGCATAAATCGCCAGGTGTATCTTTTGAAAGAAAACAGCATCCGGGAGGTAAATATTTACTTTCTTCGCGTATCATCCCGTATCGAGGTGCCTGGATAGAGTTTGAATATGATACCAATGATGTTTTATGGGTTACAGTTGACCGTCGGATACGAATGCTGGCTACAACATTGTTAAAGGCTTTAGGATATGTTGATTCGGAAGAAATATTAAAGATGTTTTATCGAGTTGACAGAGTTCAGATAAAACGGACAAAAGCCTTTATTTATCAAAAGCAAAAGATAAAGCGTGGAGAGAAAGAAATAGAAAAGGAGGTCGAGTCAAAGATTGAAGTTCGCGATTTAGTGGGCTATTGGCTTGCTAATGATATTATTGACCCGGAAACAGGTGAAGTAATAGCCGACG
>DAOOVZ010000354.1:0-1102 GCA_035370665.1 Candidatus Hydrogenedens sp. | reverse complement strand
CTTGGAACACTAATCAAAGTCCCATCTTCAACCCTGTTTGAAAACCTTCATTTGCCTATAACAAAAATCCTTGCCCCCACATTACAAGTCACAGGATTGGATTTAGTGATGATAATTGCAGGGATAGTCGGAATCCTTTCTGCCATAACAATACATTTTCTTATACCTTCACACCTTTCAAGCACAGATACTATTTTGTCTAAACAATAAACCCTCCCATAAAAATTGTCTCTTACGAAAACCCAACATTTTTAGTCCCATCTTGAAATGAATTAATTGGTTAATTGTATCGTCTTATAGAATATATTTTAATATTAATTAAACTGAGAGGTTAGCCATGAAAGCGAAACACTTAACCAAAATTACCCAAAGAAGGGATATTTATCCACAGCCTGCTTCCTCTGCTGAAGCAATATTCTTCTACCTATATTTCAGTGTTATTAACCTTATTCTATCCGCCGCTTTTGCAGAAAAAGCAGGGTAATAAAATTTAACCCTTGACCGCTTCTACAACTGTATCCATCTGTTCTCCACGGAGTTTGAAGTGAACATCTTTAAATCCTGCACGGTTCAAATCCTCTTGAATCTCTTCGTAAGTGTAGGTGCCTCCACCATGCGTTCCCACTAACATATTAATTGCGAAAAGTGCTCCCCGTTTTGGATAGGTTCTGTCCGCAGACATTACATGGTCTCGCACCCATAAAACGCCCCCTGTCTCCAACGCTGCATAACACTTCTTATATAGGTCTACATTTTGCTCACGGCTATTTTGATGTATTATTGCAGATAACCATAAAAAGTCATATCCCATAGGAAGTGAATCTTTATAAAAATCACCTACACAGAAATCAATTTTCTCTCGATAAGGAGAAGTCTTCAATCGCTCTTTGGCAATCTCTATAACAGGAGGTAAATCAAAAATAGTAGCCCTTAAACCGGGATTCATTTCAATGAAGGCTTCTGAATAAGTTCCAGAAGCACCGCCTACATCCAGCATCCTTTTATATGGGATAGGTCCTAACTTTTGTAATAATGACTTTGAAGCCCTCAATGCAACTACATGCATCCCTAAAATGAATGCTCGCAACTGGTCAGCACTCAT
>DAOOVZ010000353.1:0-1146 GCA_035370665.1 Candidatus Hydrogenedens sp. | reverse complement strand
CAAAAAATAGATAATCATTGCATCTTTATTTATCGTCATATATTCAACAGGAGTATTACTAAACCAAGTTCGATAAAGAGATGGCAGAGAAAAGCCATAAGATTGTTTTCCTTGCGAATAGTCCATACGCAAGCAAATATGGAAAATATAGCCATTCCCAGCATTTCTAAAAATGGTTTAGGGATATGGTAAGCAGTCTCTACGATTGGAACAAGAATCCACGCATATTTTTTATTCAGTCTGAGGCATGCACGCAATAGGAGATGCCGATTTAAAAATTCCCAGCCTAAAAGCCATGAGATAATCCAGAAGATTTGCTGAAAGAAGATTATAACCTTTTGATTGAAAGGTAATGTTTTAAAGCCGTGGTAATAGGAACTAAGAGTAGGGAATAAGACAACAAAGACTAAAGAAGCCACACATAATATGCTTAACATTAAAAGGATAAGGTAATCGTTCTTTTTCCATGATTTGAATGAAAACCAGTAAAAATCAACTGCCCTGTTGAAAACAACGATTGGGATAATTAACCACAGAAAAAATTTTATAAGGTCAAAGTTAATGAAGAGGAATGAGAATAAGGAATTTTTGAATAATGGGATTTTATTTAGGACATGTGAAAGGTCAATGTTGAGGATTCCCCAGTTGAAAATGAAGTGAATATTAAATGTTGTTAGTAGGTCTATAATTAAAACTGCTATTGTATAGATAATGATTGGAATAGCCAGTTTAGTAGAGAAGTTGGTTTTGCTTGTATTGTTATCTATATTTTTGTGGCTATTTTTATTATTATCTGTTTTCATTTGTTTTTTGTGTGGTTATAAAAATTGCACCAACTGCTTATAACACAATCATTACATTTAGGTTTCCGAGCAAGGCAAATATTCCGTCCATGAAATACAAGTAGGTGTGAAAAGAAAGTCCATTTTTCAGGGGGCAAAAGTTTTTCTAAATCCTTTTCAATTTTTTGTGGGTTATCGGCACTGCTTAATCCCAAGCGTTGTGCTAATCTACTACAATGGGTATCCACAATAATCCCTGGTGTATTAAAACATTCGCCGAGGATAACATTTGCGGTTTTCCTGCCTACACCCGGTAGCAGTAGCAGGTCTTCCATTTTATCAGGCACTTCCCCATTAAAATTTT
>DAOOVZ010000352.1:0-1156 GCA_035370665.1 Candidatus Hydrogenedens sp. | reverse complement strand
ATATATCCAGCGACGAAATGAACGCAAAGATAAACCTTCTGTCATCGTATAGATAGGCACAAGCCTCGCTGTGTGAATATTTGCCTCTTCCTCGTTATATTCCTCATATTCAGGATTATTCATTACTAATCGAGACTTGACTTTCTCTATTTCGCCATATAAGAAAAACTTCTTGCCAGGCTGAAATAGATAACGCGTCAGATAAGCCCTGCCCCAAAAAATTCCCTCGACTGAACCTGTATCATCTCTAAATAGAACCCTTGCCTGTGAAAGTCCCTGACGAAGATACATTTGTCGTGTTCGTTCCACTGTAACCAATACTGTGAACTTATGCCCTTCAGCCGTTTCTTTTATCTTGATTAAGTTTCTACGGTCTTCATACCGCCGTGGAGGATAGAGTAATAAATCCTTAACTGTTGTAATACCCATCTTATTCAGTTTTTTCTCACGACCTGGACCAATTTCAGGCAAGGCAGATATAGGGACATCCCATACTTCTGGATAACATTTTTCTTGTTTCTTTTTTACAACCATGGAAATATTCCTGGATAAAGTATTGTCTAATTAATATATTATTATATCTTTTTTTCATAAACCTTCATTAAAGTAGTAAAATAGAACAAAAAAAGGAGAACCTAAATGAGAAAAACTGTTCGTTATATCCTTCCTATTCTATTTGTAATTATTGTATTAGGTGCTGGATTTTATTTCTGGTTATATCCTTCACGCGGTCCGAGTGAAAATGTGGACATACAGAAAGCCTTTTTAGAAGAGGTTGAGGGAACAAGAGTGCTTCATCTGAAAGGTAGTCCTTATGAAATGGGCTATCAACGGGGTGTGCTCATAAAAGACTTAATTCAATTGAGTTTAGCAAAGGTGGACGATTTATTAGAACTGGCTAAAAAAGAAGTTGGTTTACCTAAATTTGCAGCAAAATTGATTTTGGATATAGCATGGCGGCGTTGTTCTCCTTATATTCCTATACGATATGAACGGGAATTGGAAGGAGTTGCTGATGGTGCTGGTGTAAGTTTACAGGAACTACGAAGGATACATGTAGTCTCGGTTATAACTGAACGCGGTTGCAGTTCCTTCGCAGTATGGGGGAAAGCCACGGTAGACGGGAAATTGTATCATAGCAGAAATTTCGATTGGA
>DAOOVZ010000351.1:0-1235 GCA_035370665.1 Candidatus Hydrogenedens sp. | reverse complement strand
ATATATGCTGTTGTCGTTTGAATTTGCGGCAGTCTCCCAGAGGAAATTATATTCATTGCTTATCCTTTTCAAAGGTTCCTTGATAGGACTTAGACCTAAATGATAATTTAGACTCTGTTCCTTGTTGATAAATACATTGTGTGGATACCACAAGAAGCATGTATTGCTTTGTTGTAAATCGGAAAGCCATCTGTGAGAATCATCTTTAATAGAATATGTATCAAGACCTCTTTGAGTAATGTAATTTCCCAGAGGAGTGTTCATTAAAGAAGCCGGAACAATTACTTTTAATTCTTTAGAAAGGTTTTTCGTAAGCAGAATAGGCAAGGCAAGAAATTCTGTAATAGAATAATATAGAGGGGTAAAAATAGTTTGACTGCTTTCAGAAAATGTGGGGATTGAAGGGATATAACATTTCATCTGGAAAAATTGGCTGCCTATTTGCGTAGCCCACGGGTTTAGTGTAAACACAACCCAATTATATCTATTATCACCCTGCGATATTGTCATAAATAAAAGCACCTAAACCATGGAGAGATTCATCAACTGCCTGGATTTTCAGTATTTATTTTTTTTAAACCGAGATGTTTATCAAATTCTTTATGTATATTGTCTGCTTCTGTTGCATTATATATCAGTAATCTTTTCAGATGCTCTACGCTGTCTGCGTCTATCTCTTCAAATTCAATTCCCATTCCATCGGCTTCAATGCGGACTACATGCCCGCAAATACACAAAGGTTTTTTTTCAGAAGTTCCAATAAGGTATAAATAAACTTTCACAGGAGTATTTTTGGGGAAAGTCTTTTCCGTTCTGAACCATAACCCTTTCATGCTAATATTTACCGTTTCTCCTTCGAGCAGTATGCCATTGGTTAACTTGACTTCCGCTCTTATACATATTGAACATCGCGTGAATTCCCTTAAATCTTGCCTCTGCTCCGCTATTTTATCCTCAGAAACTTTCTTTTTCTTTTCTTCTTTCCCTTTATTCTTTAACATGTTTCGTCTCCTTATTTTTAGAGGCAAAATAATTAAATAACTATCATCTATCATCATATCACAAATCATGTTATTTTTCACCTAAGGACTATATCTTATTTTGTAAAAGTGCTTCTCTTAATTTATAATCCTAAAAATAAATAATAAACCTTTATAAAAAGTAAATTTGTATATAAGGGAAAGATATGGTTAAAAAAATTATTTTAATTACAATTTCAGCAGTAATTTTAGTAG
>DAOOVZ010000350.1:0-1273 GCA_035370665.1 Candidatus Hydrogenedens sp. | reverse complement strand
TCTATTACCCAACCCTGTTCAAGTAATTGGTCACGAATTTCGTCGGCTAATGTAAATTTCTTTTCACGGCGGGCTTGTTGTCTTTGCATTACCTTGTCCAAAACTTCATGGGGCACTCCTTCTTCAAAATTGGGATTAAATAATCCTGTTACTTGATTTAATTTGTTTAATAGTTGAATAGCGTTAAGGGCACCTTTTTCACTAACCTGCTTATTATCAATTTTTTTGTTCACATCGCGTATAAAATCGAAAATTGCGGCTAAGGCAGAGGAAATATTTAGGTCATCATCAAGCGAGTCAATAAAAGAGTTTTCACAGCGAGAGCATTCCTCTACCAAATCATCTCCCATTCCTTTTATTTCATTTAGTCGTAATCGGAAATCCCGAATTCTACGCAGGCTATTGCTTGCAGATTCTACTGTTTCTAATGTAAAGTTGTTGGGCTGACGGTAGTGAGTCGCCATAAGGACCCAACGAATAGCAAGTGGGTCTAATCCGCGTTCTAACAGGTCTCTTAATGTAAAAAAGTTCCCTAATGATTTTGACATTTTCTTCCCATCTACCACCAGATGTGCACAATGTAGCCAATATTTTACAAATGGTTTTCCTGTTGCACATTCAGATTGGGCAATCTCGTTTTCATGATGGGGGAACATGTTATCAATGCCGCCGCAGTGGATATCAAAAGTTTCACCAAGATATTTCATGCTCATTGCTGAACATTCAATATGCCAGCCTGGTCTACCCTTACCTAATTCTGTTTCCCAGTAGACATTACCGTCTTCCTCATCCCACGCTTTCCAGAGAGCAAAATCGCGGGCATCTTCCATAGAATATTCATCTGTATCTACCCTGCCACTTGCCCCAACTTTCAACCCTTCCATATCTATATGGCTCAATTTTCCATATTCGGGAAAGGAACTTAATCGGAAATATATACTTCCGTTATGCTCATAAGTATAGCCTTGGCTTTTTAATTTTTTTATCATCTCCACCATTTCAGGGATATGTTCAGTGGCTCGTGGATAAACATTTGCCCTCTCTATCTGAAGTGTATCGAGGTCCTTAAAAAAGGCATCTATATAAAAATCTGTAATTTCTTTAAGGGACTTGCCTGTTTCTCGACAGGTTCGGATTAATTTATCTTCAACATCGGTAATATTCATTACATGGAAAACATCATAATCGCGGAACTTTAGGTATTTTTTTAGTAAATCTTCAAAGATATATGCCCGAAAATTACCTATATGTGCATAGTTATATACAGTGGGTC
>DAOOVZ010000349.1:0-1283 GCA_035370665.1 Candidatus Hydrogenedens sp. | reverse complement strand
CTCTATTAGTGCAAACAGCAAATCACATGATAACGGTATCGCGGATGAGTAAGGAGCAGGGATTAGACATTCCCCTTCTAATAGGTGGTGCAGCCGTTACCCCAAGACATAGTGCTTTTGTCGCAATGATGGGACAGGAAGACCTAAACCAAATCCGACCTGATGTATTCTTTTGTCGAACTGCAATGGATGCTGTAAATGTAATGAATCAGTTAGTCTCCTCATCTGAGTCACGAGAAAAAATGCTGCATCAGAATCGAGAAGCCTTAAAACAGCGATACCTCCAGGCTACAAAGCGTATTCAGACAAATGAACAAAAACTAAAAGAACTGCCCCGTCGTATTATCCCTAAACAATATCCACAATATCCTGAAAAACCACGATTTCGCTGTAACTTATTTCGCATGCCACTATCTGAATTTACTCCATATATTAACAAACGAAATATTTTCTTATTGAATTGGAAATTTGGAGACAAAACAAGGCAAGAAAAAGCAGGACATAGTTCAGAAGAATTAGAAGTTCTGTTCCAGAAATGGATTTCAATTGCAGAGAAAAATCAATGGATAGAGCCTCAGGGAATTTATGGCTTATTTCCTGCTAAATCTGATGGTGATAGTGTTCTTGTATATGACCCAGATAATACAAATAAATTGCTTGGCAAAATTGAATTTACAGTAATTATAGGTGCTGGCGGAAAAGATATTGTTTCTGGTGCACAATATTTTCGTTCTGTAAATGACAATGAATGGGATGTCGTAGGACTACAAGTCGCTACGGCGGGTCCAAATATCCAGCAGGGACTTGAACTACTGAAAGAGCAAGGCGATAATGAAGGATACTTACTTTTACAGGGATTAGGCGACCGTATAGCAGAAGATACAGCCGAATACATACACAATTATATGCGAGATTTGCTGCATATTCCCCAAGGACAGGGAATCCGCTGGTCACCATGCTATCCAGGCATGGCAAACCTGATGATGAATAAAACTATACTGGATATTCTTAGTGGCGGCAAATCTGTTGGCGTTACCGTTCTGGAATCAGGGCAATTATTCCCTACCTGCACCACGGCTGCTGTGGTTTCATTCCATCACGAAGCGAAATATACATAAATGCACCGACTTGCTACTTTGTTTAAGGAGGGTAAACTGCTTATTCAGGGTAGCAAATATTTGCTGTTAAAGAACAAAAAACATCTCTCTACTGAACAAGAATCTCAACTTCATAAATTGCTGGAATATAACCAGAACTTGTCTACCATCTATATCCTCATAGAT
>DAOOVZ010000348.1:0-1283 GCA_035370665.1 Candidatus Hydrogenedens sp. | reverse complement strand
AGATGAAGCAAACAGTTGGGGACCTTATATCTTTGTTGTTCAATAAATAAACCTATTAGGACCTTAAATTTTATATAGGGATAGAGGAAGTTATTGGCTTTATAATCGCGTATTCACCTTGTGACTTGTAATTGGAAGGTGGAATGGTGTTTATTTATTTCGGTGGGGTATATCGGAAGAGTTTTCTCCCACGGATTTCAAAGGTTTCTATTTTATGCAGGTCTAATAGGTCTTTAACCATGCTTTCAATAATATCATTCGGAGCATTCAAAGCAAATGCTAATTCTGGCAAAGAACAAGGATGTCGTTGTAAGACATTTAAAATGTCATCTGCCGTAAGGTGTGTATTCTGTGATGGTGATGATATTTCAGATACCGCAGGATATTCTGCTATAACCTCTGCTCTTGGTGTAAATAATGGTGCGAATTTTTCTAATTCTTGAATGGTTAGTCCTGAGATAGATGAATCGGCAGGGGGACGTGTTATGGTATTTAAATGTATACGGTCAGGTCTTATTAAAGCGGCACTTTGTGCAATTTTAATAACTTCTTCTTCAGAATCAGTTATCCCCTTTATTAAAAACACCTCTAACCATATTTGACCAGGATATTCATTCCGAAACTGAATTAAACCGTTAATAAAAGTTTCAAAAGTAATCTCCGATACAGGTTTGTTTACTTTCTGGAAGGTATAATCATTTCCTGCGTCTAAAGATGGACAAACAACATCTACTTCTAACAAATCCCTTCGGACATCAGGCTGAAATAGTAAAGAACCATTTGTTAAAACAGCCACAGGAATAGAAGTTATCTTTTTTATTTCAGAGACAATTGTTCCTAATTCACTATGTAGTGTTGGTTCTCCTGAACCCGCCAGAGTTATGAAATCTGCACGAACATCTTTCAATTTATGGTTCAGTTCATCCATAATTTCTGAAACACTGCAAAAAGAATCCCGCTGGAGCGTTTTGCAAGTCGTAAGCCCCAATTGGCAATAAATGCAGTCCTGTGTGCAGGTCTTAAACGGAACGAGGTCTATTCCCAAAGATTTTCCTAACCTTCGAGAATATACTGGACCAAAAACATGATTCACTAAACTTAGCCTTTACAGTCAGAAAAAGACTGCTTATTTTATCTATTCAGGAAGAGATATGGCTTCAGAAGGACATTCATCAACGCAAGCACCGCAATCACCACATTGGTCAGGGTCAACTACGGCTTTTCCATCATCATTCAAATGAATGGCTTCTGTGGGGCATACATCAACGCAACTTCCACAACCT
>DAOOVZ010000347.1:0-1403 GCA_035370665.1 Candidatus Hydrogenedens sp. | reverse complement strand
CCAACGCTTTCTAATTCTTCCTTCAATTTCTTGGCTTCTTCTTCGCTTACATTTTCTTTGATTGCCTTCGGAACAGAGTCTACTAAATCTTTGGCTTCTTTCAAGCCAAGCCCTAATAGGTCTTTTACTTTCTTAATCAGGTTAATCTTTTGGGAACCCTGCTCTTTAAGGATAACATTGTAAGCGGAAGGACCCTCATCTTTGGCTTCGGCCGCACCTGCACCTGCTCCCTGCATCATCATAGGCATAGCCATTGCCATAGGAGCCGCTGCTGTTACGCCGAATTTTTCTTCAAGTGCTTTTACCAGTTCGCTAAGTTCGAGAACATTCAGTTCTGCGATAGCGTCAATAATAGGTTGTAATTTGTCTGACATGGAATTATCTCCTTTTAATTGGTTATTTTATATAAATAATTTTTTGTTTATTGTCTAATTGTAAATTCTAAGCGGCAGGTTGTGCTTCTTCCTTCTTTTTCTTAATTTGGTCGAGCACATTGACCAGATTTGTAGGTATTGCATTAAGAACTGTAACCAGATTTCGCAACGGAGCCACAATAGTCCCGATGACCTGGGCTTGTAGCACCTCTTTGGGAGGCAGATTTGCAAGGTTAAGCACCTGCTCTTTTGTAAGCACTTTCCCTTCCATTACACCACCAGCAATCTGGATAAACTGAACTTCTCTGGAAAAGTCTTTCAAAATTCTTGCCGTTGCTACTGGGTCTTTGCCGAAAGCCCACGCCGTAGGTCCGTTCATAAAATTAGCCGCAGGCTCAGCACCAATTTCCTGCAACGCAATACGCGCTAAATTGTTCTTATAAACCTTATATCGAATATCTGCTTCACGAAGTTTCCTTCGCAATTCAGTAACGCGAGCCACATTAATACCTACATACTGCGTCATAATTGCAATCGGATACGATTGTAGATTCTCTTTAATCTCATTTACAGATTCAATCTTTTCTGCTGTTGGCAAGGTATTCACCTCCTCTCATAAATATTATTATACTGTTAAAAAAACAAAGTGCCCGTGCCACCTCAAGGCAACACGGACACTGTATCATTCATAAATAAAAAACAATACTAATGTGCTTCGTGCCTCTCGGCAGGCATGATTAAGGTTCTTCCGAACCGCCGGCTGTCTTTGATGCACAAAAGAATTTTACCACAAACACACTCCCCCTTTCAAATACTAAAAGGTTCAGAGATATATACTATATTAGGGGTGAGGAAAAAGTATGCAAATAGGTTTTTATTTTATAGAATTATAGGCTATAGGAGTGCTAAAACCATGCAACATAGTCTAAGACGATTTAAGAAAAGAGACATCTGAAAAAATAATTTAGTTGATACAGAAAAGTAACGACAACTCTACATTCAGTTTTTCTAATTTATTAGATAAACCAC
>DAOOVZ010000346.1:0-1415 GCA_035370665.1 Candidatus Hydrogenedens sp. | reverse complement strand
AAATCTAATGGACTGAGCAAAAATTTGTTCCATACATTTTCAACGGCAATAATAACCTGATTTTTTTCTGCATAAGGGATAAGGTCTTTAATGTTCTTTTGGGAGCGTTCCCATGCGTCTTGATAGCGAACTTGTTCATTAACTACCGCAGGTACTAATAATACTGTTTTAGCGCCAACTTGTTTCGCTAAATCTATAGCCTGAATAATTGAACCTTTCCCTTTCTCAACAATCGCCGGGTCAGGATGGGATAGAGGTTTATCCCAGCCACCATAAATGATGGAGTGTATTTCTATTTGATTTTTTTTGGCAGACTCAAATATCCGCTTTGCCTCATCTTCTTTTGTAATAGGTGGGATTTCAATACCATCAAAACCACAATCTTTGGCTAATTTGCAGCGGTCTATTTCCGACAATTCTTTTGGTAGATTATTCCATTGGACGGCTTTTTTTAAGCGAGGGTAGGCATTTCCGTTTGTCTGTGCAAGAATATTCTTTTGGAGTAAGGCGGAACCTAGAACAAGAGAACCACTCGCATACAAAAATCGCCTACGGGACAAGTCATCACAGGTTATCATTGACAATTTCCTTCCTTATTAAACATTTTAATTATTTGCATTATAAGATTTTAAATAATTCTCGTTTTTATTTCAACTTCAACAAGAAGCAGTTATTATAATCAAAACATTTGTAATAATGTTAGATAAAACTACATGCGACAAAATATTCTGAACAATCAATTTAGTAATAATTAATAAATTTGTCTCTACAATATTTACCTTAAAATCCACTTCAAAAGAGACAAGAATATAAGACAAATAGAAATTTAGCCTTATATTAATTTTTTTAAATCTTTTAACAGACAAGAGGTAGAAATTAGATTTCAATGTCGCCTATAACTAAATCTGGTGGAGGTAGTTCTCTCTTAATTTCATTTACACGCATGCCAAAACCACTTCCTTTTAATGAGGACAAATCTAGACAGCCATTTCTTCTCTGATACAGTCCAGTATGCACTTTTGCTTCAGGAGAACTTGCGTCAGGATAAAACTGCATGCTATTACTTTCAACCCCCATAATTGTTCCTGCGTGTGCACCCAGAAGAACATGAGGTATCTGGGCTAACATCGGATTAGTCAAATCCTGAACCATCAAAAGCAATCCATGTGCCTTTGCCCAGCATAAAGATAGCAGTGCACCTGTTTGCGTTTTACAAGTTTTTAGTGCCACCCCTGACCAACCTAATTCCCTTCCACGCATGATTATTCCCCAATCATGAGCACTTTCATCCATAAATAGAGGTTTCCTTGCAGAAACAGGTCTCACATCTATTGGAAATTCTTCTAATTCATAAGGAAATGGTTGCTCTACATAAAACAGCATTCCATAAATGCGAGGCTGGTCTCTCATTAATC
>DAOOVZ010000345.1:0-1430 GCA_035370665.1 Candidatus Hydrogenedens sp. | reverse complement strand
GTTTATACATAACAAAGTATGGGTCCATTATAAGAACCTCGTCTTCTGGATTAACGGTTGCTAATAATGCCAGAAAAAGCCCTCCTGTCACACCACAAGTAATCATTACATTCGATACTTTTACTCCAAATTTTGTCTGGTAATATTCCTGAACAGCCTCGCGTAATTCTTCAATACCCCAGGTCTGGGTATATGAATTAAAGCCACTTTTTATGGCGTTTATAGCCACTTCTTTACAAATTTCGTCAACATCATAATCAGGTTGACCAATACTCAGGTTAATTGGATTTTTCATCTTATCGGCTAATGCAAACACTTTGCGGATTCCACTTGCATCAATTTTATTCATACGCTTTGCAATATAACTCATAGTCTTACTCCTTATGTTTAGATTTATTGTATTTTATTTATAAGTTTATTTATTTCTTCTGTCTCTTCTGAATTAGGTCCACTATTTTGGGCTGTTTCAAACCATAATTTTGCCTGCTCCTGATTTCCTTTCTCTATTGCATAGTTTGCTAACAAAATATACTTCTTGCATAATGAATATGATGTTTGTTCCATATAGTCTTGTGCGACTTCAAATTTCTTATCGTCTATACATCTCTGGGCTAATTTTTCCCATAACGAATTATCATTTTGTAAATAACTTCCCCACTTTTCTATAAAATCTTTGGGTTTGCCTAAATTCCCGTAGATTAGTCCAATTTTAAGTAGAGTTTCTTTGTCATTCTGATTTTTCTGGAAACTAAAACTTAGCCATGCTAAAGTTAAAGTAAGTAATTTTTTATATTCGTTATAGCCCGCTAATTGTGAATAAGGAGGCTGGAATGTATCACCTTTATTTAATAAAGGAGAAGGGATATTTTTAATGATTTTTTGAAGTTCATCATGCTCTTTAGAAATGGACTCAACCATTGGTTTTACATCTTCTCTCTTGCTTAACTGCTCAAGATTCCCCTTTAATATTTCGTAAGCCTCTTCCGTATTTGACAACTTTTCAGCAATTTTCAAAAACTTGATTTGTTCGTCTTCATTCAGGTATTTATTTATATGATAAAAACTTACATAAGCATTATATAGTTGTTGTAATCGTTCTTTAGATTCGCCAACTGTTTCAATCTCTTTCTCAAGGATAATTATGCAGGTTTGTAGGCTGAGTGGATTAAATGGGTCTAATCCTACTGCCCTTGCGATACAACTTTTCGCGTCGTCATATCTACCCAAATCTAAATAAATAAGTGATTTTTGTCTCAATGCCTCAGTGTTTTCCGAATATAGTTGTAATACAGTGTCCCAGGTCTTTTCTGCTTTATCATACAAAAGTTTTTTTTGAATATCATCCTTCTCATTCCTTGCTTTCTTTGTGATACTTCTTGCCAGAAATGTCCATGCCTCTTTGTTGGAAAGTTGGTTTCCTGCACAACTTA
>DAOOVZ010000344.1:0-1448 GCA_035370665.1 Candidatus Hydrogenedens sp. | reverse complement strand
TTCAAGTAACGACCCATATTTTTGTGTCAATCCTCAATATTTTAATCCGAGCGATTATAAATATGTAGTTGTTCGTAAAAGTATAACGGGTTTCGAGAACAACAATCCGGGCGGTTGGCAATTTTTCGCATTTCCAGGAACAGGTGGCAGTTTAGTTTACAAAGATAATTATTTTTATCCTAATGTGGGTTATCAATATATTCTGTTAGATATGGGAACAAGAATTTCTGGTAATAGCACCTGGTTGGGTAGCGTTGGTTCTATTTATGAATATCGTATTGACCCTGCTGTGACTCCAACCAATGCAACATTTAATTACGATTTAGTTTCATTAATAAACGATCCAGCAAGTTGGGCTTCCGGTCCCTATTCCTGGGATTTCTCCACTGCTGGAAATGATAGTCCTTCGGGGAATAATTCTGGACGCTGGATTGCTGCAAAGCATGACCCCTTTAGTGGAACTGCGTTGAATGTTGCCAGTGGTGTTGCGACTATAACAGGTTCAGGCACACTTGCAATTGAGAATCTCGGTATAGTGATTGGCTCTCCTTCTACCTATGCATGGGTTCAAATTGATGTAAATCCATCTACACAATCCGACCGCAATGATTTAGCCTTTCGCTATGTATGGCAAAAAGATGGATTGCGATTAAGTGACAATAATTCAAAAAGGGAATGGCTCATTCCTACTAACAAAGAGACAAAACGATACAATTTTTATCTACCATATACAGCAGACCAGGGGACTGATTTCAAGGGTAATTGGGACGGATTTCCACATGGCATATTACTACGGTTTGGTGCAGGAGAAACAGGAATTAATTCTGTTGCAATAGACAATTTCAAACTTCTTGCAAGTGCGAATGTTCCTGCACCTTCCGTGAGTGAAGTAAAAGTCTCAGGACAAAAGTCGGTAGATGTTTCCTTTGCCAATCAAATGGATTCCAGCACAATTAGTGCATCTTCATTTACCATCTCTGGTGCAGGTAAGGGCACATTGGGTGCAAATCCGAGTAGTGTGACATATCTTACGGGACACACCTATCGCCTTAACTGGAGCACTGGCGAAATGAAAGAAGGTGGAGATGTTACAATTACAGTAAGCAATTCTGTAAAAGACGCGGCAGGACGAAATCTTATTGCTCCTCCCAGTGGCACGCATACAGGTGGAGGTATTAAGATTGACACACCAACTATATCTGGTCTTACCGCACCAACATTTATGAATACCTTCCCAGCAACAATAAACTACACAGAAGCAGCGGATACCAGTAGTGGTGTTAGCAGTGTAGAGTTGTGGTTCAAGAAGGGAGAAAGTGGAACATGGGGATACAGTGGACAGAGTTCAAGTTCTGCACCTAATGGCAGTATAAATTTTAGTGGATTTACAGATGAAGGTGTTTATTATTTTGATGTAGTGGTAGTAGATGGGGCAGGTAATCGGAGTG
>DAOOVZ010000343.1:0-1481 GCA_035370665.1 Candidatus Hydrogenedens sp. | reverse complement strand
TAGATGGAAGCGAGCCACGCAGAATTTCATATCAGGGTGGCAATTCTTATGACCCTGCGTGGTCGCCTGATGGGAAAATGATTGCCTATGTCGTAGAACAAAGAGGAGAAGGTTTTGAAATTTATGTTATGGATACAGACGGCTCAAATCCGCGTAGAATGACCAATTCCTATGGGAATAATGAATCTCCTACATGGTCGCCGGATTCACGGCATTTGATGTTCTGTTCCACAAGAAATGGTCGCTGGGAATTGTGGACTGTTAATGTGAAAACTGGAGAAGAACGACGCATCCCTAATCTGAATATGGAATCTCAGGGTCCATCATGGGGACCTCGTTTACAAAGTGATAGCAAATAACAAAAAACTATGAAGGTTTGGCTTATGCCACGGCAAAGTGGAGAAAAACTTATCGTGCAGAATCGGCGTGCACATTTTGATTATGAGATTCTCGAACGATATGAAGCAGGCATAGCCTTAAAAGGAACAGAAGTAAAATCACTTCGTGATACCGGAAGCATGTCTATACAGGATGCGTATGTTGATTATGAGGGAGGGGAACTCTCGCTTGTAAATGCTTATATCCGCCCCTATGAACAGGGAAATATATTAAATCATGAGCCTTGCCGTTCAAGAAAATTGTTGCTCCACAAACACGAAATTTTCCGGTTAGGTCGAAAAATAGAAGAAAAGGGCTTAACACTAATTCCTCTTAGGGTATATTTCAAAAATGGTTTGGTTAAGGTAGAAATTGGCCTTTGCCGGGGGAAAAAACTTATTGATAAACGCGAAGCAATAGAGCGTCGAGAAACAGAAAGAGAAATAGAAAGGATTATAAAAAGGCGTCGCTAACCCTTTTATTATGATATGTAAATGGAGAATATGTTATGGATAGAGATGAACAGAAAAAAGTGAACCCGACATTATGGCAACCAGGCGATTTCTGGATAAACTATGTAGGGAATATGACACCATCGGCTTTTCTAAAAATTTCAGGCGTATACAGTCCATTTCGAGCAGTTGAAAAACATTTAAAGAAATTATCTACCTTTTATGGTATTGTAAGACGCAATACATGGAAAGAAACTTTTAGCCAGCCATTGCAATTTACATTTGAGGAAGTTTATTGCGGTATTATGGCTTATCTCAGAGAAACAGAGGGTGAATGGAAACAGGAATGGAAAGAATTTTGGCTTACTCCAAATGACGATGAACCATTAAACAATAGCGGTGATACAAAAATACCTGAAAATTAAATGTTAAGCAATTAATATGACTCGACAACGGCATAGAGGGAAAAATCCAGAAGACGAACAATTGTTCACACCTAAACAGATACCAATCCTAAAAAAGGCAGTAGAGGACCTTTCTTATCTTTATTCACGACATTATTCTGAAAAAGCGGCGATTAAAATTGTGGGGGACCATTACCAGTTAAAAGACCGCCAACGAATTGCAGTCCAACTTGCAGCCTGTTCAGAT
>DAOOVZ010000342.1:0-1509 GCA_035370665.1 Candidatus Hydrogenedens sp. | reverse complement strand
ATACACTTTAATTTTAACATCTTTCTCACTAGTGGATTAAAATAGATAATCACCTTATAATTTATCACTTGTTTTAGGTTTTATTTCAGAGGGGTGCAATAAACAACTGGTGTAGTTTTTTTATCAATATCCTACTACTAAAAATACAATTGCAGTTAATTCATTCCTGTATATGATTTTTATACTATGTGTGATTGAGAATAAACCATAGATACAATAGAAAACTGTAAAAATATGCAAAAAATTATAATGGTCTGGAAGCCTTTCTTTTCATTTTTTTGCGGTTAAAAATAAGTTCATTTTACCATTTAAATAAACAATGGGCTTAGTTTTTTATAAAATATATTTTCTAGTTATTTTACAATTACCTTTCTGCAACGAATTATTTATGAATAAAAATGATAGTTTCAGATACTTCACAAAATTATAGAAATAGAACATTATAAAAAACTATTTATATTCATTCCCACGATAAGTTTGTCTGTGGTTGGATTAAAGTTTTTCTCCCCAGCGAGCTTTTCGTGATTGTTCCTCGAGCCAACGGCACTGAAAAGCAAGACGCTCTATCCATTGTGCAGGGGTATATCCAGCAACACTTGAACTATTTTTGGACTGATAAGAGACAGTAGTTATATGTTTTACACCCACAGCATAAAATAGTGCTACTAATTCTGCATACGATAGTGTCCTTTTCTTCTCATAATGTTCCAGAAGTAGTAAGGTTCGCATCCTTAACTTGTCAGGATTTACACTTGTGCGAATACACAGGTTAGAAATAGCATAAGATATATCTTCTAAATAACAACCCTGTCCTGCAAACTCGAGGTCAATAATAGCCAACAATTTTTCGCCTGAAAACAATAGGTTTGCCCCATGCCAGTCACCATGAATAAGCCCCACCTCAAATTCGGAGCGTTTCTCTATTGATAATTCCTGAGCAGCACGCTGAATAAATTCTATTAAATATCTGTAATAAGGCTTTAGGCTTGATTCATCTTTTTCTTCCCTCGCCATATTGAAAAAACTTATAAATATATCCATAGGGACTTCGCTAAAACGCCACATATTTACATCTCTGGGTGGAGCAGGGAGTCCATAACATACGGTATGAAACTTTCCAAGTGCTTTTGCCGAAATCTCCAATGTTTTTAAGGTTAGCGTCATAGGCTCACCTTTCACAAATTCTTGCAATTCCAGAACCCAGTCATCTACTTCTACATATCCTTTTCCTGATATTGCTTTCTGGATTCTTGCCACAGGTAGTTCATTTGCAAAAAGGTGTTCAGAGAGCCGATGTTGGAAATTTAAAGAATCAATTACAACAAGTGACCTCGTATAGGTTTTTGCTAGGAAAACACCCTTAGAGGTTTCAACCACCATTTTTCTGTGCCGTCTCTGGTGTGCACCTTCCAGAGGGCGAGGTAGTCCTACATCTCCTAAATCATAATTCTTGCGAATTATATCTGCAACAACTTCTAAACCTTGCAATTGAATAGTCATAATACCTAT
>DAOOVZ010000341.1:0-1521 GCA_035370665.1 Candidatus Hydrogenedens sp. | reverse complement strand
CATTGAGGGCAGCAATATTTGTGTTGATTCTTAAACCCATTGTTTTTTCCTCCGTGATTGGGGTTTCCTTTGCATCCTTGCATCGGTTATTTTTCCAAAAGGTTCAATTATATGTATCGGCTTTTCATCAAAAAACTTTAGAATAAAAAGGATATCTTTTTGATACTTTCATTCATAAAGATTTAAGTAACTCTTTGCTCTCACATTTTCTGGCTCCTTATTAGAGAGGAGTAAAAAGTATTCTCGTGCTTTTTCTTTTTCCCCTTTCTCTAACAAAATTACGCCTATACTTTCAAGAATTTCAGATTCTTCAGGTCTAATTCGATTTGCCTGGTATAGAGCTTCTAAGGCTTTGTCCCATTGTTTGGACTTTATGTGTAGCAGCCCTAAATTTCGCCATGCAGGAAAATAGTTTTTATTTAATTTTATAGCAATAGAAAAAGCCTGTTCTGCTTCTTTGTCTTTTCCTAAAATCAACAAAATGGAGGCAATCTCTCCCCACCATTCTTCATTGTTGGCATCATTTTAAAGGCTTTCCGATAATATTCCAATGCTTTAAGAAACATCCCCATTTCAGCATATTGAGATGCAAGTTCTGCATAAGCCTGTGGATTATCTGTCTGTTCTTGAATCTTTTTTTCACCGAGCAATAAATATAACTTTTGTTTAGCAATAACCCGTTCTAATGGCTTCCTCTCTCCGTAATGATGAACTACAATATTTGGTTCATCCACAATAGTGATTCCCAGACGGTTCAGAGATGAGAGGACAGTTTCATGAACTGGTCCTTCAAATTTAATATCTTTGTAATTTGGAAACAGACGAATCTTTGCACTTGGAAAGTATCCCGGGAATTCTTGTCTCCATATATCATCCTTTTTTGCATATAGGAAATCACTTCGGTGTATCTTGTGAGTATAATTCTTTGTCCATATACGGTAAGCGTATGTGGGTTCAGTCATTGCTAAGTATCGTAATTTATCCCCATCGTCAGCGGATATTCGTTCATCTGCATCTAACACGAAAAT
The DNA here is from genome assembly GCA_035370665.1 of Candidatus Hydrogenedens sp. Taxonomy (GTDB): domain Bacteria; phylum Hydrogenedentota; class Hydrogenedentia; order Hydrogenedentales; family Hydrogenedentaceae; genus Hydrogenedens. The sequence goes on along the minus strand of DAOOVZ010000341.1, from coordinate 493 downwards.
CCATCTTCCACTGCATAATTTTAATGATTCGTTTCTGGCAGTAGAAAAATCATTACTCCATTCACACTGTTTTATTTTTGCTCCCATTGATTCTGCGATTTTTAAGGTATTATCTTGAGAGCCTGTGTCTACAATACAAATTTCATCTGCAAATTGCTTAATGTTATCCACACAAGCAGGAAGTTCCTCTTCTTCATCTCTAACAATCATTGCGATAGAGAGGTGAAGTGATGAGTCGCTCATGGATTATTCTCAATTACAGAATCGTCCTCAATTCGTAAACTTCCTGGACTTGAATTTCTTGGCTTAATATCTACGCCGGGAATAGGGATAATTGCACCAACTTCTAATAGTGCTTCATATACATCACGGTTTACTCGTTCACCGCTTGTAACAATATATACAGAGCCATTAACCATAACTGCGAACTGGCGAATAATTTTATTCCCTCGCGGAACATCTGTCCCTTTTAACATCATTTCACGCTCAATTA
>DAOOVZ010000340.1:0-1530 GCA_035370665.1 Candidatus Hydrogenedens sp. | reverse complement strand
GTTAAACCGATACTTTCTGTTACTCCATGAGCAATAAGTGCACCTGTGGAAATAACGGCTTGAACCAGTCCGCGGTCTATCATCTCACATATAATCATTCCTTGTTTTGCAACAGTCATAGCACCGGATAATGTCAAAACAACGAGACAATCGTTATCACGAAACATTTCTAGCAAAACCTCAAAAGCCTCTCCTACTGTTCTGCCACCGAACGCTGTTTTTCTCATGGCTTTTATCAGGTCTGAAAAATGTTCAACCTTAGATAGGTCTAAACTTTCTAATGGCATTAAGCCATCATGCCGCCCGTCATGCAGTTCCCGATTCATAGTTGTTCCTTACCTATAATAGATTTTTAACTTTATGATAAGCAGTATTACACAAAATTAAATGTAGTATAAAATACCTAAAAGTAGTGAAATATAAAAATTACACCCCTATTATATTCAGGATTTAATATTTTATCTACATATCAAGGTATAGTGAATAAACACTACTCCTCTTCTGCTTGACTAGGGATAAGTATAATATATCTCTACCACCATAAGAAGAAAAAAATAAAGACTACTCTTTCTTATTTGGATAGAAGACTCAACCTAAGCCTAATTAATTTATTCAGCCATTGCGAATGATTCTATATTGCTAATATTGGACGGGTTTTTATCTTCAACGGGAAACCGTGGCAGTTCGCGAATCGTTACATCACCTAAATTTAATTCTTCCTGGATATAACGAAACACAAGACGCGGGTCAGTCTTCCCACAGGTGAAAATGTCCATTGCAATAAGTCCCAAATCAGCATAAGTATGCGCTGAGCAATGGCTTTCATCTAACATTACTAAGGCGGCAAATCCTGGAGGTGAATCACTCCCAAATTTGTATCGAACTTGCGAAACTACAGTCGCGCCTGCTCGTTCTGCTGCACGAGCCATCGTGTTCAAGACAAGTTTGTCATTTAAGCATAGGTCGCGCGACACATTCCGACAGTCAATAATAAGATGCATGCCCTTGTGCAATTCATAAACCCTCCTATAGAGTTTATTGTTCTTGTTTGTACCGCGTTGCCGCCTTACGCTGGTCGCATTACAAAGCTTAGGGCTTGGGGTCGGCTTGTGCCATCTTCCATATCACACTGAGATAGGAAGGAATATTAAATTTTATTTTTAATTGTTATGAATGTTACAAAATATAATACGAAAAATCAAATTAAAAGTTACATAATTTTTTTAATTTTTTTTTAAATACAAAATATTTATGAAAGCCTCAATTTATGCGGGTCTCATAAAATATATTATCTCACTATTTTTTTGACAGTAAAATATTTTTTTCTTTTTTGTAAAAAAATAATCAAAAATAAATTAAAAAATCAAAAACTTTTTCTGTTAAATTTCACTAAACCAATTGTGTTTCTTCTCCCATTCCTGAACTTGCTTAATCTTTTTTCTAAATTCTTTGTATTTTTCTTTTGCCTTCTTCTCCGTTTCATCACGAACTTCTTTTGCCTCTTTATAGTTTGAAAGGACAAAATCTATC
>DAOOVZ010000339.1:0-1596 GCA_035370665.1 Candidatus Hydrogenedens sp. | reverse complement strand
TATCCCTTCTCCCGGCAATTGAGGATTTATCTGCAATATCCGTGCTTTTGATTGCTCCCCATCATCTACAAATATAGAAAAGAAGGCATCAGATACATTTGCATTGGAATTAAAATTATTGACGATTTCCCATGGACTTAACTTCCCATCACCACGGATATAAACTTGACCTGCTCCAAATCCGCCTAAAGGAAAGGCTATCTCTTTCAAATACTCATCTGAATAAACTTTATTAATCAAATACCACTCTTCGTTATCTAACTTATAACTCTCAGAATATAAATTTTTGTCATTTAGCAATAAGATGGAAATTAAAAAAACAAAAGACACAAATCTACCCATATACTTACTCATAAATCTACCCCAACTTTTCCTTCAACTTTCGTGTTTGAACAAATTTTATAAAAAACAACTCTTTTCAATATTAAAAGAAAATTATGCTTGTGTCTGCTCTTCCGATTTCGCCTTAGCTACAATTTCTTCTAATACACGGAGAAGTTCTTCCGTTTCTATCCCATAAGCCATACATACCTGTTCAATAGTCTCATAACGGCTAATACCACAATGGGCACAACCGCCGAGGTGAAATGCTGCAAAAACCTCTGCTACGCGAGGATGAACCTCCATGGCTTCAGCAACTGGCATATCTGCATAAAAATTTTTACTTTCATTCTCAGACATTTGATATCCTTTCATTCATATTAGGTTTAATAAAAAATATTATAACAAACATAATAGAAAACATCACAGAAGATAATAATATTTCAATTCTAATATACGCAAAAACTATTTTAAAATATGTCTATGTTTGCCCAATTTTTCTATGAGGAATCTTTAATTTTATGGTAGAACATATTATAATTATCTCTTTCAAAGTAAAGGCATATAATCAATATGTCCATATAAAAATACAATTATCTTGAATACATCTATCAGACAAAAGTGCTTTACTATATTAAATTCATTTGAATAAATAATTGACTTTGTTGAAAAATCAAGTTTGTTATTTTAAATAGTTAATTGTTGGGTTATTTAATTTGGTTTTGGTTATGTTTATGGGTGCTAGGAGGTAATGTAATGAGTTTTTTAGAGCGTCTTTTTCTGTGATATTGAATGGAAAAACGATGTGTTTCATCGCGGATTTGCTGTAAGAGTAATAAGGCAGGCGAATTTTTTGAATGGATTATGATTGGATTACTTCGATTAGGTATGAAGAAACGGTCCTGAGTAGAAGTTGTCATGTTTTTTGTCGGATAGGTTCTCGCTTTTGCTATGCTGGCACACGCTATCTCTGTGATTTTCAAATCGTTTAACACGGATGTCGCGACATTGAGTTGTCCCTTACCTCCATCAATAAGTAATAGGTCAGGTTTAGGTAGGTCGGTTAAATCGGTATAGCGTCTTGTCAGTGCATTGCGTAGAGCATAATAGTCATCATTGGTATCTGTAATATCAATTGCAAATCGTCTGTAATGTGATTTGTTGGGCATGCCATTTTCAAAAACGACCATACCTACAACGGTGCTATCGCCTTGAAATGTAGAAGCGTCAAAGCATTCAATTCTTTTAGGAATTTTTTGCAGGTGTAGCAGTTTC
>DAOOVZ010000338.1:0-1618 GCA_035370665.1 Candidatus Hydrogenedens sp. | reverse complement strand
AACAAGATAGGGGAACATATCAAAAGCAAATACAATAATTAAAAATATGATAAATCCTGTATTTGCAAAAAAAGCCTTTGTCCCTTTCTCTTTCCAGCATAGCCATAGCGTAAGTGCTAACATCAAAATAGCAATCAAGCCAGGAATAGAATTGGTCAAATTAGGTCTTGCCCATGGTGCTGTGGAAAAACTAATCAGTGTCAAAATCGCAAATAAAACAAGCACTATAAAACTTAAAACTTTCGAGGTCTTTCTCATCTGATAATTAAGTTCACCTTCCGTTTTGAATTGGAGATATAATGAGCCGTGCAAGGCAAACAGAAATATAACAAAAAGCCCTGTTGTAATACCAAGTGGATTTAAAAAAGAGAAAAAATTCCCCTGAAATATACCTTTCTCGTTTATTGCAATCCCTCTTAATGCGTTCCCACTTGCAACACCTAAAAGTAATGTTGCAACAAGACTGGAAAGTGAGAAAAACACATCCCATACATTACGCCATGCAGTAGATTCTACCTTATTCCGAAATTCCAGAGACGCAGCACGAAATATAAGCACACATAGCAACATCATAAATGGAGTATAAAAAGCAGAAAATACAGTAGCATAAGCCGTTGGAAACGCTGCAAATAGAGCACCTCCAAAAGTAATGAGCCAGACTTCATTTCCATCCCAGACAGGGCCAATGGCATTCATTAAAATTCTGCGATGTTCCTCTTTCCGTGTAAACAAGTGCAAAATGCCCACACCTAAATCGAAACCTTCTAAAACTGCGTATGCTATTAGCAATACAGCCATCAACACGAACCAAATCAAATTAAGTAGCATAAATAAAACTCCTATTGTCTGGAAGGTTTAATGATGTATGACTTCCGGTCCTTTCCTGATTTTATTGCACAATATAAATACATATAAGACAAAAAATATGGTATAAATTGCAGTAAACATTAGCATAGAGCCCAATACTTGACTTGCCGCTACACCCGGCGATACACCATCTTTGGTCCGTAAAATGCCCTGCACGACCCATGGTTGACGCCCTACCTCAGCAGCAATCCAGCCTACCATATTTGCGATATATGGCAGAGGAAGAGAAAGGACAACAATCCATAACAACCAACGGTAATCGAACAATTTTCCCCACCACCACAGCAATAACAAGAGGGTAGTCAGTCCAATAAAGAACATACCCAGAACTGACATAAAGTGAAAACTAAAAAAGGGTAGTGTGACAGGTGGCTGGTCCTCTAATGGAAACAGGTCAAGTGCTGGAACTGGCTTGTTAAAATCAAAATATACAAGAAAACTTAAAAATCCAGGGATAGTAATTCCATAATCAACGCGTTTTTCCTTTTCATTGGGAATACCAAACAGATAAAAAGGTGTCCCGCCCCCAGTTGTCTTGAAATGTCCCTCAAAAGCAGCTAACTTTGTTGGTTGATGTCGTGATACAACAATTGCCTGATGATGTCCCGCTAATAATATAAGATATGCAGATACAATTCCAAAAACCAATGCCACCTTAAACGAACGCCGTGCAAACTCCTCATGCTTTTTCTTCAAAATATAATAAGCAGAGATACTCATCACAAAGAAAGCAGCAGTCAACATAGCACTC
>DAOOVZ010000337.1:0-1671 GCA_035370665.1 Candidatus Hydrogenedens sp. | reverse complement strand
ATTTTCATCAACTTGTGCCATTCCTATACATGTCAAATCAAGTCCTCCGCCGTCATAAAAATCGAACATGTTCGATTGAGAAATAAACGCAACTGGATTCTTAGCGGGACCAAAGTTTTTCCCTCGTTCGGGAACACCTCCAATCACACCTAATTCTGTGGTCATTGTAACTTTGTCAAAAACACCTTCCTCAAATGCTATATTTGCAACATCCATAGGAATTCCAAATCCTAAATTCGCTATCATATTAGGCTTGAGTTCTAAAAATGCACGGCGAGCAATAACCTTTTCAAAATCTAACGGCATAACTTCGAGTTCCTCTTTAAGGTCTGCTATAATCTCTCCACTCATAGATGGGTCATATTGCACGAACAGTGTTTGCGGATGTGCTTCAGGAGTTTGAGCAACAACAATATAATCAACAAAAATACCCGGAACACGCACAGAACAGGGTTTAGCAGGCTTATCACTAAGTCTCTCCACCTGGGCAATAACAAAACCACCATTGGTCTTCACTGCCATAGCACCTTCTAAAATTTCCATCAATGCTCCTTCCCTTTCAATCGTAATGTTTCCGTTTGGGTCTGCCGTTGTCCCACGGATAATACCTATATCACAGGGAAGTGGATGATAAAGTATATAGTCCTTACCTCCGACCTGAACGATTTCTGAAATATCTTCACATGACATAGTCATTTCATTCATTTTCCCACCGCCATACCTGGGGTCAACAAATGTGCCTAATCCAATACGCGTTAACAAGCCGGGCCTTTTAGCAGCCATGTCCCTATATAACTGACATAGCGTTCCCTGGGGAATGTTATACGCTTCAACTTGATTACTGCCGACAAACCTTGCCACTTTTGGGTTTAAGCCAAAATGTCCTGCATAGATTCTTTTCACCATACCCGGCACTGCAAAATGGTTCATCCCTTTGGGCTCATCGTTTAAAGGCCCCAAGCCCGCAGCCCAGATTACGGATAAATCTTTCGGATGCCCACTCTCATAATAACCACGCTCAATTGCTGAATAAATCTCTTCTGACGGCATTGGAACGATAAGAATTGTTGCTCCGTCTGGTATAAGTTTTACTGCTTCCTCTGCTGTTACTACCCTTGCCATAATTTACCTCCTTAATAAATATTTTGTATTTTTTACTTTTATGTTTTATAGTAGAAATATACCAATATTTGTATTCAATTGCAAAATCAGAGATGCAAAAAAATAAATTAGAAAAAATGTAATAATGGTGGGCTCCCTTGTCGGCGTTACTGCAAAAAGCCTTATACCATAAAAAGAGAGAAAACATACACAATAAATATATGAAACTAATATGTAATTTTATTTATTTAGTATATTTCCATTTTAAAAGATAATTGAATTAACCTTTTTGCTCTAACATCATTACTGTCTGAAAAAATTAAGGGAAATATTTCTTATTTTGCTGAAATGACAAAAGGGTAGGGCTAAATAGTATGCGAAGGGATTAAAAATGACAGGATTGGTATAACCCTTGATGGATAAGAAGTTTGTTATATGTTCTATGTGTTATATATGTCTTATATGCCTTATATGATTTTTAAACCTACCTCCTATATTATTTCAAACTTATCCTTCTATTATTTTAAATACCCCTATGTTGTTGGAGCAAAGCGAGAAATCTTAAGTTAG
>DAOOVZ010000336.1:0-1679 GCA_035370665.1 Candidatus Hydrogenedens sp. | reverse complement strand
GTCAGATGTTTATTGATTGGGTCCTGATTATATCTTAATCCCTACATTTCAGCAGCGGAGCATTGGTGTCGGAACTGCCTTTTTGGGACGAATTATTGATGCAATGGGCAATCCAATTGATAGAAAACCATTTCCTAAAATCACAGAGAAAAGATATCTATATTCCATTCCTCCTTCACCTGTATTTCGCCCTCGTGTTTTAGAACCACTTGCTACAGGAATAAAGTCAATAGATGGCTGTATCGCTTGTGGTAAAGGACAAAGGGTGGCTATCCTTTCAGGGAGTGGCGTTGGGAAAAGCAAATTGATTGGTATGATTGCACGAAATACCAATGCTGATATTAATGTCATTGCTCTTGTTGGAGAACGAGGGAAGGAAGTGCGGGAATTTATTGAGTTAGATTTAGGCGAAGACGGTCTTAAACGGTCAGTTGTAGTTGTTGCGACATCTCACGAATCTGCCTTGCGTAGAATTAGTGCAGCGTATGTAGCAACAACCATAGCAGAATATTTCAGGGACCAGGGTGCTGATGTCCTGTTAATGATGGATTCTGTCACAAGATTTGCTATGGCACAAAGGGAGGTCGGACTCTCTATCGGTGAGCCTCCAACCACAAAAGGCTATCCCCCTTCTGTTTTTAGTCTATTACCCCGATTACTTGAAAGAGTAGGAACTTCTGAAAAAGGAACGATAACAGGCTTCTATACTGTATTGGTTGAGGCAGATGACTTAAATGACCCTATTGGTGATGCAGTCCGAAGTATTAGCGATGGACATATATCTTTAGCACGAAATCTGGCGACTCGTGCACATTATCCGGCAGTGGATGTGCTGGAAAGTGTAAGTCGCTCTATGTTAGAGGTAACTACTAACGAACATCGTGCTATAGCCAATAAGATTCGAAGTATTCTTGCTACTTACCGTGATGCGGAAGATTTGATAAATATTGGAGCGTATGTTGCTGGCACAAACAAAGATATTGATGAAGCATTGCGGCTCATGCCAAAAATAAAAAAGTTCCTTATCCAGGATTTGAATGAAAAGGTCACATGGGAACAGATTAAAACTTTAATGAAAGAGGCAATAGGTTAAATAAGTAATGGACCCGAGAGATTATCAAAGATATAACCCTTTAATACGAGTTCGAGAAACACAAGAAAGAATTCGTGCACAAATATTTGCAGAGACAATGGTTAAAATTAAAAGAATAGAGGAAGAAATTAAAGAGATAAGTAACCTACAAGAAAGCAATATGAACTATATCAGGTCAATGCAAAGGAAATCAGAAAATTTAGAAGATATTTCCAATTCTTTTGAATATATTATGTTTTTGGGCAGAGAAAAAGAATTGTTAGAACAGAAAAAACAGGAATTAGAACATATTGCAGAGATACAGAGAAAAGAATTGGAACAAATCATGATGGAGAAAAAAAAGATTCAAAAATTGAGGGACAAGAGGCAAAAAACTTTCCAATACTGGGTTCAAAAAGAAATTCAAAAAACTACAGACGACCTGAGTGGTATTCAATTTTCTACAAAGATAAGGGAGAAAAGATGAGGTTTTATAAAATTATTGAAGATATAGAGGACTTATTATGCGGTTCCTCATTATTATAGCATTATCAATTTTGTCCTTCTTTGGGACTCTGGTTTGTATATTGGCAATTACAGGCAATCT
>DAOOVZ010000335.1:220-1718 GCA_035370665.1 Candidatus Hydrogenedens sp. | reverse complement strand
GACATTCAATCTTTTGCCTCCATTTACAGCATTGCAGAATGTGGTGCTTGGCATGCGTTTTAGTGATACTATCCCATCGTCAATATGGAAAAACCATGCTAAACATTTATTGGAACGGGTAGGATTAGGAAATCGTTTACACAATAAGCCATCAGAGTTGAGCGTGGGCGAGCAACAGCGTGTTGCAATAGCACGGGCAGTAGCGAATAAGCAGAAGTTAATTGTGGCTGATGAGCCTACGGGTAGCCTCGACCCAAAAACTGCCAACAGTGTAATGGAATTATTGATAGAATTATGTGAGGAGCAAAGTTTGACGCTTCTACTGGTCACGCATGACAGAAACATTGCCGATAGATTGCCCCAGATTTATGATTGTTCAAATTTAGTATATGAGGAAGCCAATGTATGACATTATGGGGAATTGCATGGGGATATTTATGGAATCGCAAGTTTACAACCTTTCTTACCATTTTATCTGTGGCATTAGCCGTTGCTCTAATTAGTTCTGTTCTTACACTTCGTGAAGAAACAAGAAAAAGGTTTGAAGAGGAAGGACAGGCATTTGACCTCGTTGTAGGTGCTAAGGGAAGTCCTTTGCAACTTGTGTTGAGTAGCGTATACTTTATTGATAATCCCACAGGGAATATACCATGGTCTGTGTATGAACAGTTGAAAAATGATAAGGAATATGTTCAGGCAGCATATCCTATTGCACTCGGTGATAATTATCAGGGATTTCGTATCGTTGGGACGGAGACAGGACTTTTTGACCATCGCTGGATTAGTCCAATAACAGGTGAGGAACGACATCCCTTCGTTTTAAGAGATGGTAGAGTATTTGAAAAACCGTTCGAGGCTGTATTAGGTGCTCTAGTGGCAAAAGAGACAGGATTGAAGGTCGGTGATACTTTTGTAAGCAGTCATGGCTTTGTGAAAATTCCAGAGATATTAGGTGGACATGAGCACGAACAAAGTCCTTATACGGTGGTGGGCATTTTTGAGCATTCCAGTTCCCCGTTTGATAGAGCAATTTTTACATCAGTTGATTCTGTCTGGGACATCCATAGCGAGCATCATAGTGAAGAGCATGAGAAAAACGCGGAATCCGATAATGAAGGAGACATTAAATATGAAGAGTGGGGCAAAGACCCACAGTCTATGATTACTGCTGTGCTTGTTCAATTACAAAGCCCAGCATTACGGTTTCAATACAGGGAGATGATTCGAGAGTCAACAATTGCAATGGCAGCAACCCCGGTTGAAGAAATTTCAAAATTATTTGAACAGTTCTTGGGAACAGCCCAAACTGTGCTTTTGTCTGTGGGCTATTTAGTTGTTATAATATCTGCATTGTCTATTATGATTGGTTTATACCTTGCAATTATCCAGAGAAGACGAGATTTAGCCATAATGAGAGCATTAGGTGCTTCCAGAATAGAGATTTTCGGCTCTGTGCTTATTGAAGCGTTTTGGGTAACCGTTTTAGGAATTTTAGCCG
>DAOOVZ010000335.1:0-210 GCA_035370665.1 Candidatus Hydrogenedens sp. | reverse complement strand
TATTAGGAGGAGTTATTACTCGTATTGTGGGTTATTATCTGACCCAGAAGTATGGTTTAAGTGTAACTCCATTCATAATAACTTCCGAACACATAACCTCATTTGCCACAGTTGCCGTAGTCGGATTACTTGCTGGTGTTATACCTGCATGGCAAGCATATAAGCGAAATATCGCAAGAGATTTAGCAGAACTTTGATTTATAAGGAAAG
>DAOOVZ010000334.1:0-1736 GCA_035370665.1 Candidatus Hydrogenedens sp. | reverse complement strand
GGCTCATGCTCAAAAATTGCTTGATTTATGTAAGTCTATTCCAGAAACAGAACCCGCATATAAAGACTTATGGGATGCTTATGTTCGTCTGGCAGATAAATGTATGTGCAATGGCGGCAATTGGGACTATGCTATTCGTATGTATCGGGATGTTATGGAATTTTGCAAACTACCGTCTCTTGTGCAATCTGGAATCGCAGGATTAGGACGGTTTGGCGATGAAACCGTTATCCCCGATTTGGAAGCAATCATTTTAAGTCCCGAAAAAGAAGAATTCTATTCGGAAGCCTTCTATGCAATAAAGACCTTGAACCTTCGGAATGTGCGTGGTGCAGGTAAAGGGACTTTAGAACTCTGTGCAAAACTCCCCCTTGAAAAGCAGGTATATCTTATTCCAGCACTTATTCTGGTCAATAATGAAGAGAGTAAAAATAAGGTGAACGAATTGCTGTCTACCCAACAGTCGAGTGTAAAGAAAATGTTCTTAAATGCCTTTTACGAAAATCCATCTTTGCTATATATTGACTATATACCTACGATAACGCAATCGCTGGACGAGATAGAGAAACAGAAGTTAGTGGAATGTATCTGGCGCACTATCGCCCAATGCAAGGAGATTGAGGAGACTGAAAAACAAACAATAGGCAGGGCATATCTGAATCTGTTTAAATTATGTCCACAGGAAGAACGGGAAATCGTTCTGGAAGGGATAAAAAAATTTCCTGTGCCTGAAACCGTAGATGTATTGCTCCCTGAATTAAGTAAAGAAGACCCCCAAAAATTGCCATTCCCAATACTCTTTGAACTCTACAATGTAATTTCCAATGAACAGCAAGAACAGAAAGATAAAGTTAAAAATATCTTATTACAACAATTGGCTGAAGAAGGTGCAGTAGAAAAAATTATTGCAGGTATTAGTAGTTCAAAAAATCTACAGCAATTTTTGACTCTGGCTGGCTTCGTGGATATGTGGAATCTCATAGGACCCTTCCCATGGGACAAAAATGACCCATTTGTCGAAACTTATGGTTTTCCTCAATCCGTTCAGTTGGATGTCCCGTTGAAATATAACGATAAAGAGTATGTATGGCAAAAAGGCGTCAAAGCCGTGGGCTGGGGATATGTAGATTTGATGGGCTTATGCTCACAGGCTTCAATAGAATGCTCTAATCTATGTGCCTTTGCGCATACAAAAATAGAAGTGCCTGAGGATGTAGATGCTATTGCATGTCTTGGCTCTGATGATGGCTTTCGTCTGTGGATAAATAATATAGAGGTAGCACAGCAACATGTTGACCGTGGAATGAAGGTAGATAATGATAAAATAAAAATACATCTAAACAAAGGCGAAAACGATATATTGCTCCAAATCACACAAATCCTGGGTGGATGGAACTTCTGTTTCCGTCTGACAGACGCCTCAGGAAAACCACTTACCTTTAACTTGAAATCTTTATAGGAGAATGAATATGACATATTTAAGTTTTCTTCTTATTGCACAGGGAATCCTTATTTCTGCTAATGCTGAAGATTATCTATTATTCCAGCGAGAACAGATTGGTCAGGGGATATATGAATCTGCTTCCGTGTTTGATGTAAATAATGATGGTATTCTGGATATTTTTTCTGGTGAGTTCTGGTATGAAGGAGCGGACTTTAAAAAATCGCACCGTGTTTGTATTCTGCAACCCATAGATGATTATTATGACGATTTTTCTAATTATCCAATGGATGTA
>DAOOVZ010000333.1:0-1738 GCA_035370665.1 Candidatus Hydrogenedens sp. | reverse complement strand
GGATGTTGTTAGAAGATGACCGCCCTATTCCCAATGACTTTCCTGCTATCTGGGGTAGAGGAGATTACGATAACACTATGCTTCATACAGTTGGGATCCGTTCGGCAGGCAAATATGAGTCATTTGATTTTGATGCAGAATTTGCATATCAGTTTGGTGAAGCAGATAGTATAGGTAAAGTTTTCCGTTCAGGACTATGGGGCGATAATGATGCGGAGTTCGACAATTGGGCTGCGAAATTGGATATAGGCTACACCTTTGATTTCTGGCGCCAGCCAAGATTATTTGCAGGCTTCCGCTATTTCGGTGGTGAAGACAACCGTGATATTTCCTTCTGGGACTTCATAAATCCCTTATATGAGCCTGAGGCAAGTGTCAGTTTTAATCGTTTATTCTCAAATGAAATTGCAAGTGGATTTATGGACTTAAATAATGATTTGTCAAATGCATGGTGGGCAAGGATTGGAATGAATAGCAGTATTACCGATAAACTGCGTGGCATCTTCTTTGTAACCTATTATGAAGCGGTAGATGAATTTTCAAGACCTGTGTTATCGCCTCTATTCCCATGGTGGACTACGGAGAACGATTCATACCTCGGCACAGAAGTCACTTTATTCCTTGAATATCAATATTCAGAAGATTTGGTATTAGAAACAGGTTGGTCACACTTGTTCCCAGGTGATGGATTGACAGACGGACAATTTACTCGCTGGAATGGATTGATGTATACCGGCGGTACCGATAATAACGAAGCAGACTATGTTTATGCCGGTTGCAAAATATACTTCTAATATATCGAGAAATCTGTTAAAATAAAAATACAGAAACCGAAAATAGCAAATATAAATAAATAGGGACTGTCCTAAAACTTAGTTCAAGACAGTCCCTTTTATATTTATATACTCTTCATAAACATATAACAAAATGTAAATAAAATAGATAAAACTTTTTATCTTAATTTTTAAATACAGATAATATTTTTGTTTTATTCTACTTGCTCTTCTTCACTTTTTTTCGCGATATTTTTTTTTGTTTTTTTTTGTTTTTTATCTATTGTTTCGGGAAGATTAAAGTAAAAATATTTACCTAATTCCAGAAGAGCACCTAATCTTATGGCTAATTCATCATGTAATTCAACTTTATAATCAGAGATTTTACCCAGGAAGTTTTCCCAGTCGTCATGTTCCCATTCACCTTTTTGTTTGACAACAAACTTAGCCGCTTGTTCAAAAATTTGTTCTACGGAATGTTTAGTTCCCATCACTTTCTCCTTATTTTAAGGTTATTTCTTGTTAAGTATTATTTTAGTAAGAATATTATAACATTTGTATAGATAATAAAAAAATAATATTTGCTATTCAATGAAGGAATAATAAAAGTTGCTCAAATATTCCTAATTTATGGTATTATGTATTACAGATATAAAGAAGTGAGCCGCAGCAATTAAAGAAGAAGGACAGTTTCTCATGAAAAAAAGGATATTTGGATTTACATTGATAGAATTGTTAACAGTGATTGCTATAATAGCGATTCTTGCTGGATTTACTTTCGCAGTCCTTCCACGCGTTCGTGAACGGGCAAAATTGCGTCGTATGGATAATACATTTCTTCAATTTCGAACCGCAATGACATCGTATTTTACGGACTATAATTCATATCCGCTTGGTTATGGCTTTGTGTGGTGGGGAGTCAAAAAATCCGACATAGGTAAAATACCTGATAAATATATATTTAT
>DAOOVZ010000332.1:0-1757 GCA_035370665.1 Candidatus Hydrogenedens sp. | reverse complement strand
CAATTTTTTTACCTTGAAGTTCAAGCCCTTTGTTCTTCTCAAATGCCAGTAAGCCTGATACTACATACTCCGCTACGCTATTGGCGTTTGAACCGGGCGCACTTGCAAAAGCAATCCCTTTTGAATTTAAGTATGAAATGTCAACATGGTCATAGCCAATTGTAGCTGTTCCGACAAAGCGAACAGAAGTGTCTTCAAGAAGGTCCTTGTTTACTTTTGTAATGGAGCGAACCAAAAGCACATCGGCATTTTTTACTATATCTCGCGTGACTTTTCTACCATGGATAGTGACGACTTCACCAAATTCAGTGAAACCTTCCTTAACATAAGGTATATTTTCATCTGCGACAATAAGCATAATTTTTTATCTATATTTGTGAAATATGGTTATTTTTTCCAGGGAGGGGTCTCTGGGAGGTATTTTTCAAATTCTTTAATAAGTGATGCTTCATATTCGCCTTCATAGGTTTCGTTAAAGAAATGGTCTAAACCTTCTTCATATAGCCTTTGCCAGGATTCATCTTCATTACCCGGATTAATTGGGAAAAACAAAGCATTATTGGCACGTGCCGCTTTCAGGTCGCCATACGCATCACCAATCATTAAAATATGGTTCTTTGTATAGCGATTTTCAGAGGCAAATTTTATATGTTCCGCCTTTGTTCCTATCTCTTGCCCACAAATAGCGAAGACATATTTTGCTAAATTTTGTTCTTCCCATTCACGGATAAGTGCTTCCGTAGGCGTTTGTGAACATACCATAACATCTGCTTTTCCCTGAGATTTCTGGAGGCATTCCTCGACATAAGGAAATGGAGGTAATCCGCCTTTAACAATATCTGCAACAGTTCGATTGACGGCTTTACTCCATTCAAGCGTCTGTTGCATATCTTCTTGCTCGGGATGTTCCTTGCAATAGGCTTCTAATGTTGGATTGCCCAATTTTGTTTCAGTTTCAGACCATTTGCGGAGGTTAGGTGTAGTTGGAATTTGAACCTTTCTCTTTTTAACCTTATCCCAGTCCATTAGCAAATCAAAAACTTTGATTAAGGCTGGAAAACGGTTTGCACCACGCCATTTAGAATAAAGGTTTACAAATTCAGACGCTTCACGCGCATATTTTGAAACTGCCTGTAAATTCCAATATTTTATCGTATTAGGGATAAAACATTCCTTTTGTTTCAATTCCATCGTATCGAAGGCACAACCATCAGAATCAATTGCAATAAGGAAAGTAGCAGAAGGTTTATGGTCTAATAATTTCTGAATTGTTTCGTTCATTTTTTTACCTTTCTATATTTATATATGTTTTTAAGATAATCTTATACACCGGCAAAGGCAGAAAAACCGCCGTCAATGGGGACGATAATACCTGTTACAAATTGTGCTGCATCGCTGGCGAGCCACACAATTGTCCCGATAAGGTCTGACGGTTCTCCAAAACGACTCATAGGCGTATGTGCCAGTATTGTTTTCCCGCGTTGCGTAAGTTCACCTGTTTTTTCGTCAGTTAATAAGAAACGGTTTTGCTCGCTTAGGAAAAATCCCGGTGCAATAGCATTTACCCTTATTTTTGGATTATATTCCTGTGCAAAATGGACTGCTAACCATTGAGTAAAGTTGGCGACGGCTGCTTTTGCTGCACTGTATCCGGGAATACGCGTCAGAGGACGAATAGCGTTCATTGACGCAATATTAATAATAACACCACCTTCGGGATTTTTAACCATAATCTTTCCAAAAACCTGCGATGGAAT
>DAOOVZ010000331.1:0-1762 GCA_035370665.1 Candidatus Hydrogenedens sp. | reverse complement strand
GTAAAGACAAAAAAGTATTAAGATTAAAAATGGTATTACATGCAAAAGAATACGGCAACATTTCATTAATTGCCCAAGAGTTAAAAACAACAAGAAAAACAATATACAAATGGCTAAAAAGATATGAAAAATTAGGTTATGCAGGGCTTGACGACTATTCCAAAAGACCTAAAACCTCAACAAAAGAAACACCGCAAGAAGTAAAAGAGAAAGTAATTCAAGCAAAGAAAAAATACAAATCATTAGGCGCAGAGCAAGTTAAAATTCTTGCAGAATTGTCTCCCTACCTGATACCTCATTTCTTGTCCTACAAAACCAGTCTGTGATTTCTTTACTATTGGCTATTTGGTATTGTTCAAAGAGAGTGGGCAGATTTTTAGGGGTTTTTAATCCTTTGCTATAAAGATTAGGGAAGAATGATATATTTTTTGATAGACGATAACGATGTCTATTTCAGTGTAGGGGCGTATAGCAATACGCCTTCATAATGGCAGATAAGAAACATCGTTTCAATTGGTGTTTTTTTAAGCGTAGTAAGTTTCTTCTATGCAATTGTTATTAAACTTGCTAACAGTTTTTGTGGGGACAATTTCCTGATTGCACTTTTATAAAAACTATGCACTATTTTCTACCAATACCTTGCTGAAAGGATAATAAAAAGAGTGCGTATCACTATATGCCCTTATAGACAACACCACGGAAGTATCGGTTATTTGCGGGGGTATTGGCTTTGGGGCGTATCGCAATACGCCCTTACAAAAACTTTGAATATCTAATGTTCACTTTTTGATTTAAAAATGGCGTTAATAGGCTCTCCCCAATGTAGGGGCATGATTCATCATGCACAAAAATTCAGGTTATGGAATATTAGATAGCGGTTATTTGAGCATTTGAGAAATCAAACTCCTACATTGGTTTTTATCTTTCTGTATATATCTCTGTTAGTTAATTGGCATTTCTCTTTATTTTGTAAAAAGATTTTGGGATTGAATATTGTTCATTATTTTTATCGAACAATATTGTCGTTGGAATTATAGAAGAGATGTTCATATTTTTATCGGACAGTAATGATTTTGAAACTAAAAGATGTTGAAGCCTGTTAGGCTATAAATTAAAAGGAAATTTGCGATGTATTTTAAAGGAATGGATATGATTCTTGAACCTAAGGTTATGGCAATAATGATACCGAATGGACCCATCTGTTGTAGAAATTTCTCACCTTCGGGTGGCAGAAAATAGTTCAATACATGATATCCATCTAATGGAGGTAATGGAATACAATTAAAGAGTAAAAGGACAAGGTTTATCATTACTATTGATATAGAAATTAAACATACTGGGGACAGGAACATTTCATCAAGTGTAGTAATGCCATTGACAATCACTGTGAGCCGAAGAATAAAAGTAAAGACTATTGCCAATATCAAATTTGCTCCTGGACCTGCCATTGCGACAAACACTTCATTCGTTTTAGGATTGCGGAAGTTTCTTGGATTGACTGGGACAGGTTTTGCCCAACCGAACAAAAACGGAATTTGTGTTATCATCATCAGTAATGGCAAGATGAAAGTGCCCAGAGGGTCTGCATGTTTTATTGGGTTTAATGTTAATCGTCCTAACATGCGTGCTGTCGGGTCACCACAACGGTCTGCTGCCGCTGCATGTGCCGCTTCATGTGCCGATAGGCAAAATAATAGACATATATACTGAACTGCTATTTGTAAAATATGATTAGCCACGGAATTACCTTCCTAAAATCATG
>DAOOVZ010000330.1:0-1788 GCA_035370665.1 Candidatus Hydrogenedens sp. | reverse complement strand
GTCCAATAAAATGATACTCCGAATACTGGTATAGAACCGCATGAAGTATCGTTTCCACTGACGGCATTCGCTTATCCGAGGTATCCACCTTCGCCTTTTGTAGGGTTTCAAGAACATCCTGGTCAGTTGCAGTAGAATTTTCAAGTAGTGCTAAAACAGGTTTTGTTTGAACACAAAGAAAATCATTACTCTTAATATCTTGTAGCGTTGCCCCTGAGGCTTTTATATAAAAATGCTCATTATCAAGCCTTGCAGAGGTATTCCCTTCACCCAGAATGGCAAGATGATGTTCAGTCCGCCCTAAAAAACGGCTCATAGTAGTCAATTGTTCTAATATCTGTTCTGACATCTAACTAATTTCCTTAAAATAAAAGATTTTTAATGATTATAAAAAATTTTGAGGTTAGATTTGAAATGGTTAAGTTTTTTGTATTCAAAGCGGAAGTAAGACTTGAAGAAATTTATTATAGTTTTTTGGACAATAAGTAATAGACAATCTTCAAATTAATATAAAAGGTTGTAGTCATATATCTTATTTCTGTTACTTCTATATTATAATTATACTTAAACACTTGAAAATAAATATTATATGAATATAGCAAATTAAATAATTTTTTATTAAATATAAATACTTGAAAATAATCATTTATTGTTATAGAATATTTATAGTTAAATAATAATTATAATTATTATTTGTGATAAAGTATGAAATTTGAATTTTCATGCTATTTTGTTTAATTTAACAAAATTTTAGCATAAGGAGTAAGGCTTATGAAAAAGCATGGTTTCACATTGATTGAACTCCTTGTTGTGATTGCCATTATTGGCATTCTTGCAGCAATTTTATTGCCTGCATTGGCTCGTGCTCGTGAAGCGGCACGCCGCTCCTCTTGTCAGAACAACCTGAAGCAGATTGGGTTGTCTATGAAAATGTATTCAAATGAGGCAAAGGGTGAGAAATTCCCTAATTTAAGTGTTGCAGGTGGGGATAATTGCGACGAGATAGGTATAGACTTTATGTGGTGGGGACCGCAGTTATACCCTGAATATTTATCTGACCTGGCTGTAAATGTGTGTCCGTCAGATTCAGATGGTAAACGAGCCTTTACTGATGGTCGTTGGCACTGCGACGGAAACCCTGATAATCCAGTTTGTCCATGTCAAATAGATGCTTTATCTTATATCTATATCTCGTGGACTTTACGAACTGAAGATTTTCTTTTATTAGGTATGGATGAAAATGATATGGCAATACCATCAAATGTATTTCCACTTACTTATATTGAGCCAGCATTTTTAGGTGAGTTGGGAAATGTAATAGTTGCTGCTTCCAATGCTCCGGATGTTAGCACTGCTCTTGGCATAGTGGATAAGGATATTTCCTTTACTAATTCATCAGACCAACGAAAGGTGACTTTATATCGGTTGCGTGAAGGTATTGAAAGATTTTTTATAACGGATATTAATAATCCTGCTGCATCTACAAAGTCGCAGAGTGAGTTAGTGATATTCTTTGATGGAATTGAAACAACGCCAACGGACTTCAATCATGTACCCGGTGGTGCTAATGTGTTGTTTATGGACGGGCATGTAGAGTTCCTTCGTTATCCGAGTGAGCATCCATGCACAAGATTATTTGCATCATTCATCGGAAATATAGACCAACTACTATAAGAATGTTCTTAAAAAATTAAAACAATATGCAATTTTTTACAATGTAAGGGCAGAGGCTCATGCCCCTACATAATCAGTATTATTATAGTCTTTGCTACAAGAGAAATGTGTAAG
>DAOOVZ010000329.1:0-1829 GCA_035370665.1 Candidatus Hydrogenedens sp. | reverse complement strand
CATCTATAGTAATAAAAAATTGGGGGATATTTACTATTTTTGAAACAACTACACTAACAATATCAAGGGCTGAATAGGCAATTACAAAAATCATCATTAAAGTAAGAAAACGGACAATCCACCGGATACAGGTGTTTGAAAAATTTAACAAATGAAAGTCTATTTCCTTTTCTTTCATGCTCATTGTTTTTCCTATTTCTAACTACGATAATATACTTTTAAGGTTTTAATTTCAAACGGAGCAAAGTCAATTAATATTGTATCTCCATTTGTAATATCTAACGAAACAATATTTTCCTCCAACATATTGCAATCATACACCTTTCGAATACGGAATGGGAAGGAAATTGTAGTTTGTCCTCTCGTTTTCCCTGCTTCATAAAGACGAATAATAAGCGAGTCATCGGATTCAGATTTTTTCACAGCCTCGATAATAATATTGGGATTATTTATCCAGCATAGTGCAAGACTTTCCTCAGATATACTTTCATGCTTTTCATGGGGATACACATCAGACGGGATATTCAACTGATATGCGGCATGCACAACCGTATTAACATGAAACTCCCCAATATGTGGCAAAATTGCATAAGTAAATTGGTGCTTGCCCTGGTCTGCCTCCATATCTGGTGCCATAGGCGAACGAAGCAAGGTCAGAGAGATACGACCATTATAAGCATCGTGCCCATATTTACAATCATTTAATAAGGCTACCCCATAATCAGCCTCTGAAATATCCACCCATTTATGAGCACATACCTCAAATTTGGCTCTATCCCATGGCGTATTTTGGTGTAAAGGTCTAACTACATGACCAAATTGTATCTCGTTCTTAAATTCTTCTGCAAGAATGTCAAAATTGAAGCCAGTTTTTAAGATTGTATGCCGCTCCTGCCAATCTACCTCTGTTTTAAAATCAATTCTACGACTTTTTGCATAAAAAATTATGTCCTGTGTCAGTTTTGATTTTTTCCCAATTTTATATTGACGACGGATAGTGTGCATAATCGGACCATCATTAATTATTTCTGTGGATAACAGATGTTCTTCATATCGTATTTTATCCCGGTAGTCCGCGTTAATATCCCACGCGTCCCATGAAATTGGTATGTCTTCCGCAGTGTATAGACAGTTCAAGGAATACCCCTGCTTTACTATCTCTCTGTGTGCTTCCTTATCCCATAAACTGATAATCCTTCCTGCTTTATCAAATTTTACACGATAAAACGGCGTTTCTAATGTATCATTTAAATTAACAAATGGACTTAACTTAATATTTTCAGATTTCCTTAACCCAACAGGAACAATACTCATTGGCGGCAAATTTAGATAGATGTATAAACCATCCTGAGTCCGCTGTGTCTCTAAATTTTCCCCTTTCACATTTACTGCTTCATTGTAATCATTGTTTGGAATAAAAATTACCTCATTCCTTGACCAGGAAAGGGAATTACAAACTAAATAGCCATGATTCTCCGGGTCTGAACATATCTTTTGTCCTAAAAATTCGATAACAGATTGCTTGATTTTTTTCAATTCCTCTTCAATCATCGCAAATTCTTGCTCGGCATCTTGATACACTTCTTGAATAGAACTGCCGGGCAGAATATCATGGAATTGATTGGTTAGTAATTTTCGCCATAATTGTTCCAATTTCTGTGATGGATAATCATAACCATATACAAGTGCTAATGAAAGCCAGAGTTCCGTTTCTCTGAACAGTAGTTCTAATTTTCGCATGAATTTTTTTGTTCTTGCCTGAGTAGTATATGTTCCCCGGTGCAGTTCGAGATAAAGTTCGCCAACCCAACAAGGTAGTTCGTCTTTTG
>DAOOVZ010000328.1:0-1878 GCA_035370665.1 Candidatus Hydrogenedens sp. | reverse complement strand
CGTAGCAAATGCTCTGGCTGCTTTAGAAGGTGGAGCACGACAGATTGAATGCACCATAAACGGAATA
This sequence comes from Candidatus Hydrogenedens sp., assembly GCA_035370665.1. Lineage (GTDB taxonomy): Bacteria > Hydrogenedentota > Hydrogenedentia > Hydrogenedentales > Hydrogenedentaceae > Hydrogenedens. The sequence goes on along the minus strand of DAOOVZ010000328.1, from coordinate 1,811 downwards.
GGGGAGAGGGCAGGCAATACTTCTATGGAAGAGTTAGTGATGGTAACTCATACCCGTCATGACATCTATCCATTCGATTGCAATATTGTAACTACCGAACTTGTTCCTTCAAGCAATTTGCTGAGCAAACTAACGGGTCTGAAAGTCCCTTATAATAAACCTATCGTGGGAAGAAATGCGTTTGTGCATGAAGCAGGAATACATCAACACGGTGTTATAGCAAACTCAAAAACTTACGAAATAATAACCCCTGAAATGGTCGGGAATGTCCGTTCTAAATTAGTGCTTGGGAAACATTCAGGTAGAGCAGGTTTAGCAAAAAAATGTGAAGAATTAGGATACAACCTGAACGATGATGAATTGGACAAGTTATATGAAAAATTCATGACATTAGCAGAACGGAAAAAAGAGATATATGACGAAGATATCCTATTACTAATTGTTTCCTTACAGCAAGAAGAAATTGAAGGATATCGCTTAGAAGAAGTCCGAACCGCTGGTCATGACCCATACACAGCATTAGTAAAACTGAGAAAAGGTGAAGAAACATTTGTAGACACCGCTATTGGAGATGGTCCCGTAGATGCTGCCTGTAAAGCCATTGAACGGATTACAGGCGTATTAGGACAATTAGAACAATTCGATATTCGTGCTACTACTCCCGGAAAAGACGCTATGGGTGAAGCGACCATAGTAGCAAAATTTAATGGCAAAAGTATCACTGGAACCGGTTCAAGCACAGACATTGTCGAAGCCGCAGTAAAAGCATATCTAAGTGCAGTCAATAAATATATTGTTATCAAAGACGCAATAAAAAATTAACTACTATTTTACTATTGGTGTTACTGCAAAAAGTCAAATCAATGTGTCTTTTTAAAAATATACTATTTTAAAAAACAGCGAAAAACAATCATATATCAATACATATATCCATTATTTTTTGTGCAAGAGTTCTTTCTTTTTGATGTTCTAACACTTTTTGCAGTAATACCAAAAGTCCTTTCTCAAATCCTTTGGTAAACATGGGGATAAAAACTGCACATATATTACAGGCTCACTCCTTTGCCATTTAGTAGAAATGTTGTTTATACTGCAACTATTAAATAAAATTATGATTGAAACAAAGAACCAACCGAATACTTTGTTTAATCACGATATTCATATAAAAAATGATATAAAATTTATTGTAGAAGACAAAATAGAAAATCAAAAATATGAAGTGCAAATAAAAAGTTTCAAAGTAAAAGACTTATTTTAATATTGTTATTAACATGTTAGGAGTGAAATCTATGGCTGAAAATAAAAAATATGTGGAGTTAATATGGCATAAAAAATATGACAAGGTAGACCTGGGAGAAAAGATACCCATTGAAAAGCCAAATCTTCCATTTCAGACGGTTGAGACTATAAATAAGCCAAGAATAAAAGGTGGGATTACTGCTCCACTTTTCCCAGAAGACGAATGGCCAGAGGACTATCCAAAAGACTGGAAAAACCTGCTTATTTGGGGAGATAACAAACTGGTTATGTCCTCACTTATAAAGCAGGGTTGGGCTGGAAAAATCAATCTGATTTACATTGACCCGCCGTTTTTCACTGGCTCAGATTTTACAGTGAGGACCACCGTTGGGAATGAACAATTAGAGAAAGAGCCTTCTATTATAGAAGAACGGGCTTACAAAGATACATGGAGCGGTGGAATTGCCTCTTATCTCAAATATATGTATGAGCGATTGGTCTTGATGCGAGATTTACTGGCTGAGAATGGTTCTATTTATGTCCACCTTGACTGGCATGTTGGACATTATGTC
>DAOOVZ010000327.1:0-1880 GCA_035370665.1 Candidatus Hydrogenedens sp. | reverse complement strand
AGAGAGTGGACAACCCATCGAACCACATTGACTTCCAACACAGCACACACTACCAGCTCCAATGAGTCCTCCGTTATTGACAGTCGTCTGATCACAGAAATAGAAGCCACGACGCCACGCATGTCGCTGCGTAAAAGAGATAAGTACTGGATTTTGCGTGGATAGAGTCGGGTAGACCTAATAGGGCATAAGGTAGAAGCGATGAACAGCGTGATAAAAATTTTACCGTTTTCCATGTAAATGTGCCGCCTCTGTAGTGACTTGTTCGGACAATATGTACTGTTTGTAAAGAACCTTATACACCGCCAGATTTTGAAATTCGGCGGTTAGGTTTTCCTGTGGATTTGTCTCAACTTGAACTTTACCATGGTGCAGGTTGTGATAATTGTAACCAAACTGGTTATCAAGGACGATTAGGTGTTTATGAATTGTTACATACTACTGACCGTATTCGCGAAATGATTATGCGAGGCGAATCGGCAACGGCTATCCGTAGAGAAGCCCGTTTGTCAGGTATGGCTACAATGCGTGAAGACGCATGGCGTAAAGCAACAATGGGAATTACTACTGTGGAAGAAGTTAATAAAAGAACACGAATTGATGAGCCTCTTCGTAGACCAGCAGTCGCTGTATAATTGAACATAAGGAGATTAATATATGGCTTATGAAATGGTAAGTTTAATAAGGATGCTTATAGACCGTGAAGGTTCCGATTTACATCTTGCTGTGGATAATCCACCGGTGGGTAGAGTGCATGGAAGATTGGTTTTTTTCGGTGAAGACCCGCTGACTCCTGAGGATACAGAACGACTGATGAAAAGTATTGCTTCGGTGGATAATCAGCAAGAACTGCAAGAAGTTGGAGGTTCTGACTTCGGGTTTGCATTTGAAGATATTGCCCGGTTTCGTGTATCAATTTTTAAGCAGAAAGGTTATGTAGGGCTTGTTCTACGATTAATCCCCCGCAAAATTATGACTTTTGAAGAATTAGGGTTGCCACGACATATTGAAAATTTGCTTAAACAACCTCGTGGATTGGTTCTGATAACGGGACCTACCGGGTCAGGAAAAACAACGACGCTAGCAACAATGATTGATTGGATAAATATCAATTTGGATTCACATATTATAACAATTGAAGATCCAATAGAATATTTCCATACTCACAAAAAGAGCATTGTTACTCAACGTGAGGTCGGTGTAGATGTCCCTACTTTCGCAGAGGCGTTGCGTCGTGCTCTGCGTATGGACCCAGATGTAATCCTAGTAGGTGAAATGCGTGATTTGGAAACAATTGAAGCGGCTATTACAGCGGCAGAAACAGGACACCTCGTCTTCGCTACTCTACACACCACAGGTGCTGTAAGAACGGTAGACAGAGTGGTAGATGCTTTCCCTTCCAATCAACAGGAGCAAATACGAACTCAATTAGCAGGTAACTTAAAGTCAGTAATTTCACAAACACTTATTCCCCGGAAAAGTGGTTTTGGCCGTGTGGCTGCGTATGAAATTATGTATTGCACCCCTGCTATTCAGAATCTTATTCGCGAGAACAAAACTTATCGTATTACCTCGTCTATTCAGACAGGACATAAATTCGGGATGAATCTGTTAGATGAACATTTGCTTGCCTTATACCGGAAAGGAATTTGCAAATATGAGGATTGTCTAGCTAAGGCACAGATGCCGGAAGAATTTGAAGCCGCAGCAAGAGCCTTAGGTATGGAAGGAGGACCTGCCCCCAAGAAAGAAGGAGAAGTTGCATAGTTCATGAAGATAAAGGAATAGAAAAATTATGTCGAGTGCGGTAGCAAAACAAAGCCATTTGAACTCAACACAACTCAATCAAAAAAGATTGGGTGATATTTTAGTTGAACAGA
>DAOOVZ010000326.1:0-1891 GCA_035370665.1 Candidatus Hydrogenedens sp. | reverse complement strand
TTTTAATGGGCACTTTATACATTATAGCAACACCCATTGGAAATATGGAGGATATAACTTATCGTGCTTTACGAATGCTACAAGAGGTTGAATTGCTTCTATGTGAGGATACCCGCATAACTCGGCGTATATACAGTCATTATCAAATCCCGCTACCTCCACGACTCTGGGCATGTTTTGAGGCTCGCGAACCAAAAATTATTTCTTCTGTCCTGGATGAATTAAAAAAGGAGACCAAAGTAGGATTGTGCTCTGATGGCGGTATGCCGTGTATTAGCGACCCGGGATTTAAATTGGTTCAATCTGTAATAGAGGCGGAGCATCGGGTCGAAGTTATTCCAGGGGTAACTGCTGTGGAAACTGCACTTGTTATGTCGGGATTACCTACCTCATCATATACATTTAAGGGTTTCCCACCACGAAAAGGTGGACCTTGCCAGCGATTCCTTGAACAGGAAAAGGAACTCCCTCATACTTTAATCTTTTATGAATCTCCTTATCGAGTCAGCAAATTTTTACAATCGGCTTATGATGTTTTGGGTGACCGACGCTGTGCTGTGTGTATTGAAATGACAAAGAAATTTGAACGAGTTCATCGTGGTTATATATCAGAAGTGTTAGAAAAATTAGCGAATAATCCGATAAAGGGAGAAGTTTCCATTATTATTGCTGGAAATAATCCCAAATTTTTAAAAGGAAAAGGACTTGAAATATAGTTTTTTTCATGATATAATATTATTTGAAATATTAGTGTGTGCATGTTTTTTAATTATTTTTTAACACTTTGAAATTAATAAGGAGTATAAGAAGAATAAATTATGTAAAACTGAATTGGACTTTGAATCTGGGGGAAAAAGGGGGATTTGCATTTTGGCTTAAAAAATGCTATAATATTTTCCTAATATCTAGACCTTATGATTTTAAAAGGGAATATCAATAATAAATTATCCTCATATTATCAAAAATAGAATAAATAGGTATAAGTGTCACTTTCTATAAATTTTTACGAACCTATATATAAGGAGTTATTCAATGGCTGTGGCTCCCCGAGTAGAACGTGTTTCATTATCTCGTGCTCCCGAAGACCTATCTCATCTGCCTAACTTAATTGAGATTCAAACAAAATCATATACAGATTTTTTGCAGTGGGAGGTCCCACCTCATGAACGGCAAGCCAAAGGCTTGCAAGCCGTTTTTAATGAATATTTTCCTCTTGAGTCTCCTAATGGATTAATAAAGTTAGAATATGTTTCTTATAATATAGTTCCACCAAGATACACAATAGAGGAATGCCAGAATTTAGGTTTAACTTATAGCGGAACATTAAAGGCACTGCTTAGACTTACGCTTTATGAAGAATCTCTCAAAGAAGAACGAGTAGAAAAGCAAGTGCTTGAACAAGAGGTTTTTATAGCGGAAGTTCCTCTAATGACACCCACAGGAACATTTATAATTAATGGTGCAGAACGCGTAATTGTCAGTCAGTTGCACAAATCTCCAGGTGTATCTTTTGAAAGGAAACAACATCCAGGCGGAAAATATTTGCTTTCTTCTCGCATAATTCCGTATCGAGGTGCATGGATAGAGTTTGAATATGATACTAATGATGTTTTATGGGTTACTGTTGACCGTCGGATACGGATGCTGGCTACGACACTGTTAAAGGCTTTAGGTCATGTTGATTCAGAAGAAATATTAAAGATGTTCTATCGTATTGACCGAGTTCAGATAAAACGAACGAAAGCCTTTATTTATCAAAAGCAAAAGATAAAGCGTGGAGAGAAGGAAATTGAAAAGGAAATTGAATCGAAAATTGAGGTTCGGGATTTAGTAGGTTATTGGCTTGCTAATGATATTATTGACCCGGAAACAGGTGAAGTAATAGCCGACG
>DAOOVZ010000325.1:0-1905 GCA_035370665.1 Candidatus Hydrogenedens sp. | reverse complement strand
TCCATTAATAATAAGCCAGATAGCACCTTCAGCACCACATATACCTCCACCACCAACCAATTCAGCAGTAGCACCTGTGAGCAATTTAATTGCATCCAGTTCAGTAAATATTTCGCCAGGCAAATGCATCAAACGAGGTCCTTGGATAGGAGTGGTATTTATTTTCAGGGCGATAGCGTCGAGGTTTCCATATATCCGTTTTTCAAGTCCAACGGGAATGATAAGACGAACCCTACGACCAATGACCGCAGGAATGATTGTCCCCGTAGTGCCTCCCATAGGGTGTGCAACAAATACACCTGCACACCGATTTTCCATATCCAGAGCATTTGCACCTTTCAAAATAATGTCTCCAAAATCCAGTTCATGAACTATATCAAAAAATATTTTATTACGCTGCCATTTTCCTTTGATTAGAATAACATCGCCGATAAATGAAGAATCATCAGTTGATTTTTCATTTTCAATCATAGAATAACCCGGTGGTAATGTTGCTCCCCGGAAAAAGCGTTTCTTAGGAAAAGGTTCATCATAGCCCAAAGATTTTAAGATTTCTTCCGCAATATATCCATTTGTTGTTCCTCCAACAATAACAAGAGTATGCGAACTGATTGCCTTTTGTATCTCCGGATGTCGTAGTATACCTTTTGCGATTAACCGTTTGCATGTAGACACGGTTAAAGAGACTTGTATCATTGAATTACCATCTCCTTGTTAGAATTGTTTTTGAAATACTGTTGAGAAGTAGTATAGATTATAAATAATACTTATTATATTAGGACAAAATGAGTATTATAAACAAGAGTGTAAACGAAACAAGAATTAATAACTAATACAAAAGGAATCAATATGTCAGGTCTTCGGATTACAGTATGGAATGAAGGTGTGCATGAAAAGACTAGCAAGAAAGTTCAGTCTGTATATCCCAATTCAATCGGAAAGCAGATAGCACAATATCTGGAAAAACAGCAGTGCATTGCCAGTGTTCGAGTCGTGCAGTTAGATGACCCTGAACAAGGTTTGTCTGATGATATTTTAGCGACAACTGATGTAATGACCTGGTGGGGACATGTAGCACATGATAAGGTAACAGAGGAAAATGCGGAAAAAGTCCAGAAAAGCGTCCTTGATGGAATGGGTTTGGTCGTATTACATTCCGGACATTTGTCAAAACCTTTTCGCAGATTAATGGGCACATCCTGTAGGCTAAAATGGCGTGAGTGGAAAGGAATAGGCGAACGGGAACGAATCTGGGTTGTTGACCCTGCACATCCCATTGCAGATGGGATACCAGAATATATTGAACTGGAACATTCTGAAATGTATGGTGAACATTTTGATATACCTCAACCCGACCAACTCGTATTTATTAGTTGGTATCAAGGTGGAGAGGTATTTCGTAGTGGATGTTGCTGGCACCGTGGTTCAGGTAAGATGTTTTATTTCAGTCCCGGACACGAAACTTTCCCAATCTATTATAATGAAAATATATTAAAAATTATCTATAATGCTGTAATGTGGTGTGCTCCTACCAAACCGATTACAGGCGTATATCATGGTAATTTTGACCCACCTCTCGAAAAAATAGGGGAATAGAACAATGGATAAAGAGATACATAAAAACACGCTATTTCTGCTGTTTGTGATAAGTGCAATCTCCCTTAATATTGCGTATCCGTCATATTCAGAGAACACAGAAAAACCTATCCCATTGTGGAAGAAGGCAGAAATCTTCCAGCAAGATATGGAAGAGCGATTTTTGTTAGATGGTCAAGCCCTGTGCAAATTAGCACTGCCAAATAATAAAAAGGGACTGTCCTATAACATGCCAGACAATGCCTATATGACAGGCATATATGTTGGCACTTTATCCATGAAATATCTCGTTACAAAAGATGAAAAAGA
>DAOOVZ010000324.1:0-1973 GCA_035370665.1 Candidatus Hydrogenedens sp. | reverse complement strand
TATATCTCCACCTTCAAACATCTCACCTGTATTCCATGTAAGACGATAAGTATTCCCAGAAAGAAGAGATATACTTGAAGGATTGTTAGGAATTGTTCCTTTACCTGTGCCAGATATATCATAGTTCGTTACCGTTGTAACACCCGCACCCATTACCTCGCTAAAGGTGACATTTATCAGTCGAGAACCAGCAACCGAAACGCTTGTCACGGTCGGTGGAGTAGTATCAATAACAGTGATAGTCAAATCTTTTTCAAAAGTGAGGTTATCGGGGCGTTTCCCGTTATCTGTTGTCTTTACACGAATAGTATAGTTTCCTGGTGTCATATTGGCAGCAGAAGTTTTTATGGTATTTCCATCCAGATAAAAACCAGAACCAGAAATATATGTGTAAGTATGTGTTTGTGATGCCCCTGTAACATTATCTATATCGTATGTGGACAGAGTGCCGACGGTAGAACCAGCAGGAAGATTTGAACCAATTGTTGATGGAGAAAGTGTAATATTTGTTGGAGCCTCATTTAAGATAGGATAAAAGTTGCCTGCGGGTACCATTTGTTTTGAGATACCGGGACCTGACCAACTCAACTGAGATACAGCATTTCCTGTTATCTCGTTATACCTTAAATCGAAATAATATTTTCTTCCTCCGGTAAGATAAATTTGAGTTGATGTATCTTCACCACCTGACCAGCCCTGCCCTAAACGGTTTATTATGCGTGTTCCATTAACATATAGGTCTGAGCCATCATCACTGTTGAGATAGAAGGTATAGTTTCCATCTGTTGGGACATAAATTTTCCCAAGCCACCATGCAGCAAAATTATCTGCTACAACACCGAATTCAGGAGTTCCTGAACCCCAGTCGTGCCAAATACCAAACTCATATCGTTCTGTAGCAAAATTAGCAGGCTCGTTCCCACTCCAATTAGCATTATAATATCGTGCAATCACGACCCCTTGCCAAATCCCTAAATTTGATTGAGGTATGATTTGTTTACCTACGCCGGGACCTTCCCAACTCATAAGGGCTGTTGCACCACCTCCATTTTCATAATACTTCATTTCAATATTGTGCCAGCCTGCTGATAAATTTATATCTCCACTACCCTTTTCGGTTGGACCCTGGTCTACCCATTGAGAAATTCGCTGTGTCCCATCCAACCACAATTCTGAACCATCATCACTGGTGATGTAGAATTTCCAGTTGCCAGCAGTAGGAATGTAAATATTTGAATGCCACCATGTAGCAAAATAATCTGCACCTATAAGATTAGCCAATCCTGGGTCACCTGTCCCCCAATTGAAATCCACATTTGGGTCAATACGGTTCATAGACCAGTTCGCATAAGTAAATGGACTTGGAGGTGAACCGCCACTCCAACGGTAATAGCGTCCTTCAATCCCATTCCATTGGGTAACACCTTTGTTAATATCAAATGCCTCAGGAGGAATAGGCTGTTTTCCTACACCTGGACCTGAGTAAAAAAGCAGTGCAGTGGCACCACCTGTATTTTCATAGTAATCCATTTCTATTTTGTGCCAGCCAGCAGATAAATTTATAGCACCACTCCATTCTGTCCCTCCCTGGTCCTGCCATTTATCAATGAGCGTGGTTCCATCAACACGCAGACGAACACCATCATCAGTTTGAGTATAAAATGTCCAGACGCCAGCAGTAGGAATGTAAATCGGTCCACGCCAGCCAACTGCAAAATTATCAGCACCAATGCCCGGTAAACCCGGTCCATCAGTACCCCAATTAAAATTAATTTGACTATCAAGTCGTTTACACTTATAGTAACTTGAACTAAATGGAGAAGGGGGAGAACCTGTCCCGTAGCCTGCGTAATATTCGCCTAAAATATAGGCGGAAGCAACCTCATCAAGAGAAACAAATAAAAGAAACAAAATAGAAACTAATAATCTTGTCTGCCTCATAAAAGAATTCCTTCAATTAATAAGTTATAAAT
>DAOOVZ010000323.1:0-1974 GCA_035370665.1 Candidatus Hydrogenedens sp. | reverse complement strand
TAAAAAGGTAACAGCATTAATTGATAGTAGTGGGACCGAACATGGTGAGGCAATTCGTGAAGGATTTAAGAAAGCAGGAAGAAAAATAGGGAAGGATTGCGAAGTATTAACATGGACCTATGAAGGTAGAGGTGCTGTCCTCCGCGAAGCATCTGCTCATGTCTGGCTACCTATTCGAGAGTCCGCCACAGAAGGAATGAAATTATTAGCAAAACAAATTGATGGAAATAAGAATAGTCCTATAAAGGTGCTTTTCAAGCCAATTTTAGACCTTGATAGGAAGAAGGATAGAGAACTTGAGCCACTATATCGTTTTTTTGAAACATTTATTGAATAAATATATCTGACAATTTTTGTTTTAGTTTATTAGAAAGGGAATTGTTATTCATCCATCCATTGTGAGAAATATCATTTCGTTTATCACAGAGGCTAAAACCTTCCCAATTTTTAAGATAGTATTAATTATATTTTTCTATGTTTCTAATTTTACAAATGAAAACATAAATTGGTATATTTCTAATGTATAAAACATAAAAGTAAAAATAATGTAAAAATAATTTTGTATAAGGAGTTAAATTATGGCAAGGGTAGTAACAGCAGAGGAAGCAGTAAAACTTATACCTGATGGAGCAAAAATTTTAATTGTTCCGATGCCGTCGGAAGAAATTTATTCAGCGATTGAAAATGGCTATTATGAGAGTGGACATCCAAAAGATTTATCCGTAATCTGGGCTGCTGGCTTGGGACCCTTAAATGATGAGCCCAAAGGAATGAACCATTTTGCTGTGCCGGGTATGGTAAAAAGAATTTATGCAGGGCACTTTGGCTTAAATCCTAAAGTGGCAAGGCTTGTGGGTAGTAATCAGGTTGAGGCATATAACATTCCACAGGGAACGCTATGTCAATTATATCGAGATATGGCTGCTAAAAGACCCGGTTTATTGACTCGTGTAGGTTTGGGCACTTTTGTTGACCCGAGGTATGGCGGAGGAAAAATGAATGAAAGGACTATGGCATGTGAAGATATTTCGGAAATTGTTCAGGTCGGAGGTAAGGACTATATACTTTATCATCCACTTCCCTGTGATATAGGTATTATCCGTGGGACAACGGCAGACCCAAACGGAAACATTACGATTGAAAGGGAAGGAGCATTGATGGAAATTTTAGAAGGGGCTATGGCAGTGAAAACAAATGGTGGTTTTGTTATCGCTCAGGTAGAGAGACTTAGTGATACACCTGCTAAGCCCTCGTATGTCCGTGTCCCGGGTATTTTTGTTGATTATATTGTTGTTGCTCGAACCCCTGAAAAGCATCCGCAGACCCTGTTCGTGCAATATAATCCATCTATTAGCGGAGAAGTTTTAGCAGACCTTAATGAGGAACTTGAAGTTATGCCATTAGACTTTGAGAAGGTTATTGCACGACGGGCATTTCTAGAACTCAAGCCTAAAATGATAGCAAATTTAGGGTTTGGGATTCCTATGGATGTTGCAAATATAGCGTATGAGGAGGGCGTTTTTGATAAACTTATGATGACCACAGAATTAGGTGTGATTGGAGGTGTTCCTGAACGAGGTAAGAACTTTGGTCCTGCAAAAAATCCTGTGGCTTTTCTTTCTCAATCGAGTATGTTTGATTTTTATGATGGTGGAGGACTTGATTTGACATGTATAGGAATGGCACAAGTTGATGAAAATGGAAATGTCAATGTTAGCAAATTAGGTCAGGTCGCGATTGGTGCAGGTGGTTTCATTAATCTCACTCAGTCTGCTAAAAAGTTGGTGTTTTGTGGTGAATTTACAGCAGTAGGCAGCAAGACAGAGGTCAAAGATGGAAAACTGAATATTATTAATGAAGGAAAAGTGAAGAAATTTATTAAAAAGGTTGAGCAAATTACTTACAGTGGTAAGTTTGCGTTAGAAAATCATCAAGATGTTACCTTTGTAACAGAACGATGCGTGTTTAAACTTG
>DAOOVZ010000322.1:0-1974 GCA_035370665.1 Candidatus Hydrogenedens sp. | reverse complement strand
ACCTGTCTAAACATCAAAAACCAGAATAATCCCATTATAATCAGTAGAGGAAGAACATTAATTAATAAACCTTGCCATAATGGATTATCTGTTTCATATTTATATACAACACCCTGTTCTTCTAATTGTTGTTTCCATTCATCCTTAAATTCATCTGTATTAAACAGAATCTTCTTCTGTCCTTCCACTTCGTTTTTTAGCTCTGCGTATACCTGTTTCAGATTACTACCTGATTCCCGAATAGTTACCGACTTAATGTTTCCTTGCTGAAGTTGTTGGACGAAATCAGGTTCAAGTAACTCCCTACGCGGTCCATGCACCTTCGAAAAATTTGAGAGCACGAGAACCATAATAATAAGGAAAACCACCCATAACGATATCTGCTTTAAAAAACTGTTCATTATGCTACTAAACCTTTGAAACCTTCTTTATCTAAATATTAAAAACAACATCTTTATAAAAACAATACAATTTTTTTACTTTTCTTAAAGAAAATCAGATATTCTTATTATGATAACAAAAATGGACATATAAAACAATTTCTAGAAAAAATTCATTTTGGAATATACATATTTTTTTGCAATAATTAATCTTTTGAATACTTGTTTTAGTAGGACATAACAAAATTTTACTCACAATTACAATCAAGGAAACAACTTTGATATAATATAAACTAAAAATTGATGTGAGATATTCCTTCTTATTCATAACCCAGTCAAAAAGTAAGAAAATAAATTGAGGAGAAAAATTCTGTGTTCCAAATGATTCGAGAAATTCCGTGGTTCTTTTCCCACGATATGGCTATAGATTTAGGCACTGCCAATACCCTTGTATATGTGAAAGGACAGGGAATTGTATTAAGTGAGCCTTCCGTAGTCGCGATAAATAAAGATACGGGTCGTGTTCGTGCCGTTGGAAATGAAGCAAAGAACATGATTGGACGCACTCCCGGAAATATTGTTGCTATTCGGCCTATGAAAGATGGTGTAATCGCCGATTTTGAAACCACACAACAAATGCTTCGCTACTTTATTCAGAAGGTTCATAATCGTAAGAGACTTATCTGGCCGCGTGTTGCTGTCGGTGTCCCTTCGGGAATAACTGCTGTTGAACGGCGAGCCGTAACAGAAAGTGCAATGCAAGCCGGTGCGAAAAAAGTATACATTATTGAGGAACCTATGGCTGCTGCTATTGGTGCAGGTTTACCTGTTCACGAACCTCAGGGAAGCATGATTGTTGACATTGGTGGTGGCACAACCGAAGTAGCAGTAATCTCTCTTGGAGGTATTGTGTTTTCTAAGTCAGTTCGTGTTGCTGGAGACGAAATGGACCAGGCAATTATTAATCACATGAAACGCGCTTATGGTATGATGATTGGTGAACGAACAGCAGAAGAAATTAAAATTGCTATTGCTTCTGCTTTCCCACTAAAACAGGAACTTGAATTACAAGTTAAAGGAAGGGACCAGATCTCTGGTTTGCCTCGCATTATTACAATTACCTCTGAAGAAATAAGAGAATCTTTACGCGAACCTGTCAGTAAGATTGTAGAAGCAGTCCGTGTTACTCTAGAACGGACTCCACCTGAATTGTCTTCTGATATAGTTGACCGGGGTGTCGTCCTTGCAGGCGGTGGAGCCCTTCTACGTGGATTAGACCAATTGCTTTCTAAAGAAACTGGACTCCATGTTTCCATTGCAGAAGACCCACTTTCCGCTGTCGTTCTTGGCGGAGGAAAATTTTTGGAAGAATTTAAAAACTATCCAGATGAAAAACTTTAATTCAAATAATATCTAATTTTATACATTAAAGTTAAAGGAAGTGCGAAGAGGGTAAATTTAATCTAGATAAAGATATTAAATAGAATGATTACATCAAACATATCACATCCATACAGGCCAACAATAATCTTTATTATGATATGCCTGTTATGTATTATCTCACTTTTGACAGAAATTTCCTCCGCACCTTTCA
>DAOOVZ010000321.1:0-1982 GCA_035370665.1 Candidatus Hydrogenedens sp. | reverse complement strand
ATAATATTTTTCAATACCTGCTCTGCCAATAAAGTCGCCGGGAAAATATTCTTCTTTATACAAAGTTAATTCTTCTTTGGTTATTTCATTAAGATAGCCAATAATTTGTCCTGCTATACTTCCCAGAGGATATCTTCTCTGTGGTTGAACCGTTATATATACGCCGGGAAGTCGAAAACTATTCTCCTCTATTCGTATCCAGTCGGAGCGGGCTATATCCCTTTTAATTACAATTTGTGTAAACGGTTCTGACTTAAAGTTCTCTATTTGGTCTAAAATCCATATCGAAGGGAGATTTAAAAGTTTTTCTAAATTTACCGCTACTTCCTCTTGCTTTTCCAATGGACAATCGCCTGGCACAAAGATTACATCCGTTGAAGGGCGATTATCTGCAAGAATAACCCCATCCTGCGAAATGATTTTTCCCCTATCTGCTTTTATTCGTTGTGGCCAAACGCGGTTATTCTCGGCTTTTTCTCGATACAATTCCGCATCGCGCACCTGGATAGTCCATAATCGGAATATCAGTATGGACATACTAAATACAATTGTAATAGCAACCAATAAAAGTCGTTTTAGACTATTTTGAGGTGTATATTGTAAACCCATGCTATTTGCCTACCGGATTGCCAGAAATAGATTCTGAAAATAAAAATAGATAATGTAAAAGCCAAAAAATAATAGGAGTCATGATAGCACTATAAAATGCAGACGGAATCGTATTGATAAAAAGGACATACAGAAAATTAGTATAAGGGTCCTGCAAATAAGTAATGACATTAAATATTACTCCATGCAACAGAGCACCTGCAAAGACCAAAGCCGATTTTATAGCGGGATGTTCACTAATAAGCCGTCCAGACAACTTTCCAAAAATAAACCCTGTGACCACAAGACATAGAACATGATGTCCCAGCGATGTATTACTGGCTATATCCTGATATACCCCTGCGAAGACTCCTGTAAACATGGCTCGTTCTTCACCATAAAATAGAGCAAAAAATATAACCATTATAAGTCCGAGGTCAGGCACAACCCCTTGAACCCGCAAAATCTCGGGCCAACTCATTTGCACCACTGAAATTACAAATATAACTATTATCCAGATTATATAATTAACTGCCATTATGTTAGCCTTTTCATATCATGTTTCTATGGAGCTAATTGTTCCTGTATTGCGGTTTCGGTTGTGGCTTTGTCTGTTTCAAAAATTTTATTTTCTCCGCTGATGTGGAAACTACTGTATTCATAAATATTTAAGGGTTCGACTTTGCTAATGATGATAAAAACTTCATCTAATTTATATGGGTCTACAGAAGGGAGAATGTCTGCACTTTTCCAGAGTGTTCCTGACTCGTGAATTGCCTGTATAGTTCCGATAGTCAATCCTGGAGGAAAGATACTTTCTGGAGTTGTGACAACAATATCCCCTAAACGAACCTCGTCATATATATCTATGTAATTCATAGTGCAGATTTTTCTCAAATCGCCTGATGGGTAAATAACTCCATCATAAGAACGAAGGCGATTTCTCTGAATCATTCCACCAATTCGGCATTCTCGATGGTGAAGGGTAGCAACCACAGATGAATAAAAAGATGTTTCAATTATTAATCCGACAACTCCTTCTGGAACAATAACACCTTGCGACACATGGACACCGTCTTTTGTGCCGCGGTCAATACGAAGTGCTCCCTGATATGTTTCCAATATATTTGCGTGTAATAGTTTTAAGGATTCCCATTCTTTGGGGGGTAATAAAGTCTGTAATCTTTGCTCTAACTGATGATTTTTCTCTGCCTTATCTATTACAGCCAATTTTAGTCTTGTAAGTTCTTCTTTTAATGTCTGATTCTCCGTTTTCAAATAATCCGTTTCAAAAAAAGTCTCTAACATATAATCAAGAAAATGATTTATCTGCATTTTTCCAACAACAATGGGATGGGTTATCAAATATACAGCCTGTTTGAATGCATTTTTGA
>DAOOVZ010000320.1:0-1990 GCA_035370665.1 Candidatus Hydrogenedens sp. | reverse complement strand
TTTATAATCAACAAATGAAGGAGAAAAGGTATGGCTAAAATTGCAATGATAGGTGCAGGAAGTGTCGTCTTTAGTAAGACCTTATTTATGGACCTCGTGTCTGTTCCCGCTTTTCAGGACGCTGAATTCTGGTTTATGGGTCCTACACGAAAAAAATTAGAGCGAGTAAAGAATTTTGCTGACCGTGTAGCAAAAGATAACAATCTTAAAATTAAAAATTATATTACACAGGACAGGAGAGAGGCATTAAATCAAGCGGATTATGTTATTGCCATGCTCCAAATCGGTGGAGTGACTGCTTTTAAGTATGATTATGAAATTCCGTTAAAGCATGGAGTTGACCAATGTATCGGCGATACGCTGGGTCCGGGTGGCATTTTTAGAACCTTGCGGACTGTTCCTGTAATGATCGACCTTGCTAAGGATATGCAAGAACTTTGTCCAAACGCATATCTGCTAAATTATGTTAATCCGATGGCAACGGTGTGCTGGGCTCTTGGAAAAGTTGCTGGTGTAAATTTTGTGGGTTTGTGTCATGGTGTCCAGACCACGCTTGATTTAATCTCGGGCTATGTGGAAGTGCCCAAGGAAGAGATAGATTATCTTGTTGCAGGTATTAATCACATGGCTTGGTTTCTCAGAATTGAGCATAAAGGGAAGGATTTGTATCCATTGTTCAAATTGCGTTGTGAACAGCCAGAATATTTTGTAAATGAGAAAGTCAGGATAGAAGTTATGAGACATTTCGGCTACTTTATGACTGAAAGCACTGGACATCTCTCAGAGTATTTGCCATGGTTTCGCAGTCATAAGCGGACATTAGAAACCTATTGTGATGAGCCGTCCTTTGGTGGAGAATCGGGGGCATATTATAAATGGTGCAAATTAATTGCTGAAAAGATGGAAACAGAAGATTTATTGGCAAATGAGCCTACGAAGATTACAGGAAGAAGTGTTGAATATTGTTCATATATTTTAGAAGCATTAGAGACAGGCAAAACATTTAAGTTTCAGGGGAATGTCCGAAATGACCATTACATAACCAATTTGCCTGACGGCTGTTGTGTTGAAATCCCTGTGTTTGCAGATAAGATAGGACTTCATCCCACTCATATTGGAGCCTTACCCCCGCAATGTGCCGCTCTTAATCTTACAAATGTCAATGTGCAAGGTCTATCTGTTGAAGCAGCGATTCAGGGAGACCCTGAATTGGTAGTCGCCGCATGTGCATTAGACCCGCTAACCTCTGCATGCTTATCATTAAAAGAAGTTCGTGATATGGTTGCAGAAATGTTAGAGACAGAACAGTCATGGCTACCCCAGTTTGCAGGTAAATCATTGCGTTCTACCCCATTAATATCCGTGCCCAAAGATGTGCAAAGGGCAAAGGTGCCGTTAGACCCTGCATTAGCCATTGCACATCGCTTTGGTGAATTAGCAGATAAAGCAAGCAAAACCACTTCATAAATAATTAAATTAGGGAAAAACAATATGCTAAAAAAACAAAATGAACAAAGCCGTAGAAAATTTTTGAAAAAAATAACCTCTCTGGCAATGTTAAGTAGTGCCACATACTTTTCAAAGGCTTATGGTGCAAATTTAGGTTTGTCCGATGTCGTGCGAATAGCAGTTATTGGCAACGGTGGAATGGGGACACGGCACATTGAGGCATTAGCAGTTAACCCCAATTGCCAATTGGTCGCTTTATGTGATGTGGCAAAGAGCAGATATTATCAAGCGTTGGATAAAGTTGAGAAGTTAACCAATAAACGCCCTGAAAGTTTTCAGGATTTCCGTTATTTGTTGGATAGAGATGATATTGACGCTGTGTTTGTAGCGACGCCTGACCATTGGCACGCTCTATTGACTATTCTTTTCTGCAAAGCAGGTAAGGATGTTTATGTAGAAAAACCAGTATGCGTCACTATTCAGGAAGGTCGTGCTATGGTTGAGACAGCAAACAGATACGGACGCATTGTTCAGGCAGGAA
>DAOOVZ010000319.1:0-2018 GCA_035370665.1 Candidatus Hydrogenedens sp. | reverse complement strand
CGTGAAATGGCTTTTATTGCTTCTATAATTGCAGATGTTCTAAAAGCGGAAAAATCCTCAATGTTAAGTTCATTTGCCAGAGTGTTTATTTCGTTCACAGCAGCAGTATACAGAACTTCATAGGAATTTCCTAATAAATATTGTGGAGTAGATATAGCATCAATAGCGAGAGTATTATCATTCACTTGTGGCAATGTAGAAGGATTTCCATAGGTGTCAAAAAATTGTGTAGTTGCCAAACCTTCGCCGGAAACTGTCAAAGTTCCTGTTCCCCAGAATATTATTGCCCATTGAGTCAACGATTGAAACACGAATGCGTTCATTGTATCTGATTGAGTATACCAACCTAATGGTTCTATTCTTTCAGACCATAAGCGAAAGGTCCCAGACAAAAAAGATGCCAATTGTGAAACTTTACCATCCTGCACTAAAGCAGAGTAAGGGATTATCAAGGTATCAAAACCATACGATTTTGCACCCCATATTTTTTGAATTTGCTCCACAGGGTCAGAAGGCATGGTTTCTTTATTGAATTGTAAAGTCAAATTAACCCCTTCACCACCATATTTAATAATCTCATCCTTTAACAATTTAAATTCTTCTTTTGATAAAAAAGGTCCGAGCCAAGTTATTTCTTGAAACACCTCTGTAGAAGTAAAAGATAAAATATTAGGGATAGATTCCATAGATGAAAATGCAGGCCGGAAATCACCGATTCCTTTTGACTTTCTAACCATTTCTACCAATTTTTTAATTACTTCAAAAGAATAGTTTCCTTCAATTTCCCAAACACTAATGTATCCACCAAGCCTTTTGTTCAAGTCTTCAAAAATATCTAACGGTGAAGAATGTTCATCTAAATTGAAAACCAGTGTAATCCTAAATCCAAGCGAAACGGCTTTCTTTATAAGTTCGTCCAATCCTGGCAAACTGCTATTGAATAAGATTTCTTTGATATCCAACATTTTTGCAATATATAGACCTTCCTCATCTGGATTGGAGAGTGCAAATGGAATTGGCATCTGCTTATCTACATTTCTATCAATTCTACAAAATGGAAATTGCCACTCTTGAACCTCGTTCTGATATTTTAAGGAAGCAGTCGCAATAAAGAAGCCCCTTGCTTGTGGCAGGTCGCTTATTGAAACCCAATATTTTCCATTAATATAAGTAATCGGTTTGGTGGGTCTCAATTGAGTAACTATATCACCATCGGGCTTTGTGATAGTAATTGCTATTTCAAAAGCGGTATTGGGAGGCCCAGATACACTGATTATAAGTGGGTCATCTATATATGTAAGTGGTAGTATCTGGTCAGGAGCAAGACACAATTCAAAAGGCACAGCAGTAGAAACAGTCAAAGCACAAAACATAAGTAAAAAAAACATAAAATTATTCCTTAAAATTCACCTACAAAAGGATTATCTATTCGTTCTACTCCGATAGTCGTAGTAGGTCCATGCCCGGGATAAACAACGGTGTTATTAGGGAGTAAAAACAGTTTTTCCTTAATGGAGGATAGCAAAGTTTCAAAATCCCCGCCGGGCAAATCTGTCCTTCCAATAGAGCCCTGAAAAAGTACATCACCTACAAATGCAAAACCATTACCGATTAGCGAAATATGCCCCGGTGCATGTCCAGGAGTGTATAATACTTTTAGGGTTATACCACCCAACTTAATTTCATCACCTTCTTGTAAATAGCCATCAGGCGGTGGTGAAGATTGAACCGGCACTCCAAACAGAAGAGCCTGTTGTCCTAATGTTTGAAGAAGTAATTCACTCTCAGGATGTGTTAAAAGCGGAGCACCTGTTGCACGACATACACCAAAATTCCCGCCACAATGGTCTATATGACAATGAGTATTAATAACTGCTTTTACATCCAGACCTTCAAGGTCTTTAATAAGTTTTGGGTCGGCTTCACCAGGGTCAATAACAATTGCCTCACCATTACTTATCAAAATATAGGTGTTTACTAAAAACGGCGTTATTTCATAAACTTTAATTTCCAAAAAA
>DAOOVZ010000318.1:0-2058 GCA_035370665.1 Candidatus Hydrogenedens sp. | reverse complement strand
GGTGCTTCTTCTACGATTTTTCCTAAATACATTACCAGCACACGGTCAGAAACATGACGGACTACACCTAAATCGTGAGATATGATGAGGTATGTAAGGTGTAATTTTTCTTGAAGTTCCATGAGCAGGTTTAGAATTTGTGCCTGAACAGATACATCTAACGCAGACACAGGTTCATCAGCGACAAGGAATGATGGGTTTACAGCGAGGGCTCGTGCAATTCCGATACGCTGTCTCTGTCCGCCACTAAATTCGTGAGGATAACGATACATTGCATCGGCAGCGAGTCCAACCAGATTAAGCAAATGTTCAATGTGTTCTGTTATCCCATTTCTGGGGACAATGTGGTGAACATGCAATACCTCTGCTAACATGGAGTAGACGGTCATACGCGGATTCAAGGAACTGTATGGGTCTTGAAAAATAATCTGAATTTTCTTCCGAAAGTTTCGCAAGGCTTTTGAGTTTAATTTTGTAAGGTCAACTTCATCAAAATATATAGAGCCTTCGGTTTCACCTATAAGACGAAGAATAAGTCTTGCTACTGTGGTTTTGCCACTTCCACTTTCCCCTACCAGACTGACGGTCTCGCCGGGATATACATTGAAACTAATGTGGTCTACCGCTCGAACAAAACCCCGTGCCTTTGAAAATATTCCTCCACCGACGGGATAATATTTTGTTAGATTTTCAACTTGAAGGTAAGGTTTCTCTTTATCCATTTTTTGTTAATTCTCCTTGTCCTCTTTCTTCTGAATTATAGTATAGCCAGCAAGCGGTCCCTTGTTGTGGAGTTACCCACTGCCACGGAGGTTCTTCTTTTGAGCATATCTCCATTGCCTTTGGACAGCGTGGATGGAAGCGACAACCTGTGGGTGGAGAAGTTGCTGATGGCACAGAACCAGGAATGGTGTTTAATCGCTTTTTGCCACGGGAACGAATAGGTAAGGATTCAAACAGTGCTTTTGTGTATGGATGTAGTGGCGATGAATACAATATTTTTGCAGTTGCTTCTTCTACCTTTTTGCCCGCATAAAGGACTACAATCCTATGCGCAATTTGAGCTACTACACTTAAATCATGGGAAATCAGTAAAAGTCCCATTTCCTTTTCTTGTTGGACGCGTCGAAGTAATGCCAATATTTCCGCCTGAATGGTTACATCCAAAGCCGTTGTAGGTTCATCTGCAATCAGCAATTTGGGTTCACATGCTAAAGCCATGGCTATCATAGAACGCTGGATGAGTCCGCCAGAAAACTCATAAGGATATTGTCGAATCCTTACCTTTGGTTCAGGAATTCCTACCCACTCAAACAATTTTTCAATGCGTGTGTATGCCTCCTCACGAGAAATCCCATAATGGTATTGGAGCACATCTGCAATCTGGTCGCCTACACGGAACACAGGGTTCATTGAGGTAGTCGGTTCTTGAAACACCATAGAGATATATCTGCCACGAATTTTCATCAACTCTGTGTCTGGAAGTGTTAATAAATTTTTCCCTTGAAATAACACTTCCCCTTCCTGTTTTTCAACCGGTGGTGAAGTAAGTAGTTTTAAGATAGACATTGCTGTAACGGATTTGCCACAGCCACTTTCACCGACCAATGCGATACTCTCTGCTGGCTGAATATTAAACGAGAGCCCATCTACCGCATAAGCAGTTCCGATGGGTGTAGAGAAGTGCACCTTCAAATTTTTAATCTTCAATAAGGTGTTATCTGTTTTACTTAAATCTGTCATCATTTATTACCTCAATCGAGGGTCCATAGCGTCGCGTAGTGCTTCGCCAACAAGATTAAACGCCGTTACTGTGATGAAAATAGCCAGACCGGGGAACAGCACGAGCCACCATGCAAAATCTACATAGCCCTGAGATTGTTTCAATAATTCGCCCCAACTTGGAGTAGGTGGTGGGACACCAAAGCCTAAAAAACTTAATCCACTTTCCATCAGGATAGCCCCTGCCAGGCCAAAGGTCGCACTAACGAATACGGGTCCCATTGCGTTTGGTAGAATGTGTCGGAACATTGTCCGATTGTCGCTTAGACCTAAGGC
>DAOOVZ010000317.1:0-2067 GCA_035370665.1 Candidatus Hydrogenedens sp. | reverse complement strand
GGAAATAGATATATCTTCTCGTTATCCCATTGTAAAAGCATAAATTGGAGAGTGCTCATCAAGTTTCCACCATGGCATTGGTCTGGAATCCAATCATAATTCGGACCCCAAAACGCAGGAAAGCGTGAGCCATCATGTTTTCGTTTAGAATTACTAATTAACATCTTTTTTGCTTCATCTGTCAAACCTAAAAAGGCTGCCTGTATTGCGTCTTGTTGCCAGCCATGAAACTCCTTTGATTTCCGTTCCTTATATGTATTAATTGCCACATCTATATCCGGTTTGTTAAGCATAAATAAGCGATATGGGAAAATTGTATAAAGTTCTGGGTCTTCAATATTTCCCCGTTCTGGATTAAATAATCGTGCAGGCTGAATTAACTTGACACCATTTTCTTCCTTAATAGGCACAGGCACAATTGAATTTAACAGGTCTTTCCAATTTTTCCGTTCCTTTTCTGACACTGTATCTGACTTTAAGGCTATTAACCGCCCCAAAACTGCATGAAGTCCCGATACAGTTGGCGTGTCATCTGTAACATCTTTTTGATAAGTCTCTATTGCTTGTGTAGGGTGTATTACTAACATTCCTTTTTCATCTTTCGCAAATCGTGTCTCAAAATATCGAATTGTTTCACGGGCATACGGCAGTAATATTTTTTCTAAAAAGTTGTTATCTCCTGTAAACTCATAATAATCTAACATCATCATTGTTAGTTCTAATCCACTTGACCAAATCCAGCGGATATAAGGATTTGTAATCTCCCCTACCTTTAATCCTTCCCTATCAAAGCCGTAATCCCTATTCCTATGCAGACCCCAGAAATATATTGTTTCAGGCATATAAATACCTTCACACCCCCACCAGACCTTATTCCGCACTTTACTAATCTCTACAACACTTGTATAAAAGTCCCACAGTGGTTTCATCAAATCAAAATCACCTGATGATAACAAGGGCCAATATGGCAACCTTGTATTCTGCCACCAATAACCTCCACCCCAACGCCGATAATCTGGGTCTGAACGCAGTTCTTCCCCATCACGCCACTCCACCGTAAAAATCGAACCATTAAATTTCACAGGATACGCACCCTGACTACCACATGCAGTAACCCATCTCTGCAAAGCATACATATTACTTACCCATTCTCCATCCTTATCTCCACGAACTTGCACCCAACTCCTCTGCCAGAAATCATTCCACCAAGACTTATGTTGAGCAAACATGTTTTCTTGTTTTACGCTTTTTATCTTTTCATAATCAAGTGTAATCTTCTTAATCCAATCTTCTGGTGTTGATGGAGACAATGTTTCAGCCAGAATATATAACTTGCCTTCCTTTATTTTCCCTGAACTTTCCAGAGTAGACTTATCAACTTTTTTGAACCCATCGCCCCAGATTGCACCCCCAAAAATCCGATTCATTAATGGGTCAGCAAACTTGTTCTTATAACCTCCCAATCCTTGCAAATCCATACTATATGGAAAAATAGAGTGTTGATTGTGGTGATACCACATAAGCCCATCAAAAGGTGTGGATTCGACAACTACATCAGGATAGATAATTCCTTCCTCTGGCTTTTGAATGAGACTACTTTGCACCACTTCATCTTCTGTATAATTCCTCTCTTGTGTCCTCCATATTTCTAACGACGCTTTTATAGCAACCTCATCTTCTGATTGCATATCAACCACAATCACAGGATAGTTAACATCAACACGCAAATTAACCTTCATCTTTTCACCACTGATAACCTGGATAATTCCATCTTGCAAATGTAACCTTTGACAAAAATTCTCACCGGTCTGAACTAATGAAGGGGTAAACTGAATGCGAACTCTTCCTATCTTCAACAACTGTCCATTTTCATCCCACGAATCTGTTTTGCTAATAAGAATGAGCAAATCTCCATTCTCTTCTACCCAGACATTTGCGCCTACATCACCATTGCCAATAGGCATTGAGTCTGATGAATTCTTGCCCGGTGTCTCCCAGACTAGGTCATAGCAAGAAGGATATACAACACCTTCCCCATACATGCCAGACATCACAAAAAAGCATAAC
>DAOOVZ010000316.1:0-2072 GCA_035370665.1 Candidatus Hydrogenedens sp. | reverse complement strand
CCTGATATAGGGCTTTCAGGTTCTATTCTGATTTCTGTAAAACCTATTGAAATCTTATTTTTTGTTTCTTCTTTTGCTATTTCATTTGAACTATATATATGAATTCGAAATGGGTCCATTTCTTCCTGTGAAGAAATGCCTAAACCCGATTGCTTTAAGCAGTCAAGAACCTTTGAAATCTCTTCCATTGAACCTGTAATGTTGAGTGTTAGTTCTACGGCATAAGAAGAAAATGAACTAAGAAGCATAAATATAAAAATAACAGATAAAAATAACCTCATTGGAATAACCTCCATTTTCAAAATTGATTAAAAATGAAATTATTATTTATACTTAATTCCTTATTTTACTATATACCAATGAAAGCATATTTTCAAAGAAGGAATAATTTATGTCATCTAATAAGTTTTTTTTAGTTCCTATTGTGATTGTTTTAGGGATAGCAATCATAGGTGTATACTCATGGTATTTTGCCCAACCTCGGCTAACCAGAGGGCAAATGGAAAAAGCAAATGAAGCCTTAGAAAAAATAGAGCAAGCCAAAGAATTAGCAAAACAAGAACAAAAAACACAGGAAAGTAATATGACAGAAAAAAAACAAAATGAAACGAAGCCAGAAACAACAAGTTCCGATGTCCAAGCCACAAGTTCAAAGGAGATTCCATTGGAACAAATGCCAGAAAAGGCTCCTGATACTTTCAAGGTTCGTTTTGAATGTTCCAATGGCAATTTTACAATAGAGTGTTATAAAGAATGGGCTCCTATTGGCGTTGAACATTTTTACGAATTGTTAAAGGCAAAATTCTATGATGGTGCATGTTTCTTCCGGGTTGTTCCTGGTTTTGTCGTTCAGTTCGGAATAGCTGCTGACCCACAATTGACTGCCAGATATGGTGAAAAGACTATTAAAGATGACCCGGTAGTGAAGAGCAATAAAAAAGGCACAATTACTTATGCTAAAACATCCTTACCCAATTCCAGGTCAACGCAGTTGTTCATAAATCTTGGTGATAATACACGGTTGGATACAATGGGTTTTGCACCATTTGCACAGATTATAGAGGGTATGGAAGTGGTGGAGAGAATAAATCCAAAATATGGCGAGTCCCCTGACCAAATGATGATACGGATGCAAGGTAATGCCTACTTAAAACAAATGTTCCCTGATTTAGACTATATTAAGCGTACTTACTTCGTAAAGTAATTTTCTCTGCTATCCTTTATTTTACTTCTCAATAGGTGGGACAGGAAGAGGGATTTTTGCAGCATTTTTCTTCGCAACAAACCCAAGGAAAAAGCGATAAGTCCGTGGAAAATGTCGTCCAAAAAAGATAGATAGTTTGCCATGTTTTGTAATAATAAGTTCTGGCTTCCGATAATAAAGAGCACGGACTATTTGTTTGCCTGCTTTTTCGGTGGGTAATACTAAAAAGGAGGGAACAGGGTCAGGACGATTTGTCAATTCACCATATTTGTTCTTGTGCCTGATTTCACTTTTTACAAATCCTGGATTAATACAGGTTACAGAAACCCCTAGCGGCTTCAAATCATAATATATGCACTCAGACAAAGCGACCACAGCAAATTTACTACTACAATAAGGTGAAGATAAGGGAGTGCAAACCCTCCCTGAAACACTACCCAGCATTCCAAGCCTGCCTTTTTGTTGCACTAAATAAGGTAATGTTATCTCAATTGTATTTAACATGCCAAAAAAATTTGTCTCAAATTGTCTACGAAAGTCATCAACCTTCAATTGCAAAATATGTCCTGAAACGCCAAAGCCTGCATTGGCTAAAACAACATCAAGTTTTCCCCAGAGTGCGATAATTTTTTCAACAGTGCCTTTCAATTCTTCATAGTTAGTAACATCCGCTATAAAAATTTCGGCAATTCCACCTTTTTGAATAATATTTTCTTTGACCTTTTCTAACCTTTCCTTTCTCCGTGCAAGGAGTGCTACTTTTGCACCTTCTCTGGCAAATTCATAAGCAGTTGCTTCACCAATTCCAGATGAGGCTCCTGTTATGAAAACCACTTGCTCCGAAAACCGACCTGCCATATCAACAACC
>DAOOVZ010000315.1:0-2088 GCA_035370665.1 Candidatus Hydrogenedens sp. | reverse complement strand
TACACAAAAAGATAGGAAATTACAATTACAAACGATATGCTATTGTGGCATGTCATGTGCTCTGGCGTGAGATTGCATATTATTCATCACTTTCGCCTCATGTATACGACTATTTCCTTTTAGAGCAGGGATTGCATGATGTACCTCAATGTCTCAGTGAACGCCTACAAAAAAAGACTAATGAATTGGATGGTCTGGGCTATGACGCAATACTTATAGGTTATGGTTTGTGTAGCAATGGAACATTAAACATAACATCAAAGTATACGCCATTGGTTTTTCTTAAAGCCCACGATTGTATTACATTTTTTCTAGGTAGCAGAAAGCGTTATCGTGAGATATTCAATCAATTTCCAGGTATGTTCTGGTTTACACCGGGCTGGATAGAAGATAGTGTTATGCCTGGTCCTGACCGTGAAAAAGCACTTCGTGAACTGCTGAGAGAAACTTATGGCGATGAGAATATTGATTATCTGGTAGAATCATTGGAAACATGGAAACGAGAATATCATCATGCCGGTTATGTTGATTTAGGTGTAGGAAATCGTGAATGGGCAAAAAAATATGCACAGAGGTCTGCGAAATATTTAGGCTGGGATTATCATGAATTTGATGGAGACGCAACCTTGATTAATCAATGGCTATTAGGGGACTTGGAAAATTCAGATGATTTCTTGATACTCACGCCCGGTAAAAAATTAAAACCTACCTACAACGATGAAATTGCAACAATAGAGTAAAGTCATTTTAATATGGATATACCACATGGAACAAAAACCTAAGGAGATATTATTCAAGGCTTTGAGAGGGAAGAAGACAGAACGACCCGCATGAGTCCCATTTGTCAGCGTTCATGTAGGATATTTGATAGGTATACCAGCACGGGAATATTTACTTTCATCATGCCAAATTACCTCTAGAATTAAGAAGGTAATTGAATAATGAGCAAATTATAGATATATAAAGAGTGAAATTAGGACAAAAAATTATGAAAAAACAAAAAGGATTCCCTTTTCCCTCAAATATGCACATATTCGTTTAAAGTTTATCTCTATCACCATCGCAATTAGAACATTCCAAAGGCGTTTCAACCTTCAAATCCACAATCTGCCATTCTACATCTTCTATTTAAATAGACTTATTGTTCTCCGATATATAATTTATTTGGATAGAACTGTATCAGTTATTTTAAAAATTTTTTAACAGGTTGGTCTCACTTTTTTGTAGAAGAAGGATTGGATGAAGGTGCTTTTTTAGATAATTATGGAACCTCTTTTATTTCAACAGCCAGCCAGGAAGATACAGATTATTTTTACATGTCTACTACCATTGAATTTTAACTTTACAGAATAGTTGAATATTAAAATTTATCTGTAATTATTACTTCCTCATAAGAGAGTTGTCCCCCACGAGGCCAGGGAGGTTTAATCCCTTTACCTACGGCTATCATCATTGAAATAACATAGTCAGATGGAAGATTGATTAACTTTCCCACTGCCTCAAAATCAAACCCGTCCATAGGAGAAGTATCATAGCCCATTGCCTTTGCAGTTAACATAATAGTTTGTGCAGCAATACCACAAGAACGCATACATTCATCTCGCTGAACAACTTCTCTACCACGATAATACTGGTCTATAGCAGACACCATATAATCCTGTGTCTCCTTCGGCGCATTCTGCCAATATCTTTTTGGATTTTTCTCCCAGGCTTTCATATCCGCACACAGGATTATCAAAAGTGAAGCGTCTGTCATTTGTGCCTGTCCCCAGCCTGCTTCACGAATTTGTTTTCGCAGTTTAGGGTCTCGAACCAATACGAACCGCCAATGTTGAATATTATAAGCAGTAGGCGATAGCAAAACTGCTGACATCAATTTGTGGATTTCTTCCTCTGTCATTTTGTAATTTGGGTCAAAGTGCCTGATGGCTCTTCTCGATTCAACGGCTTCCAGAACTTCCATATCCCAACTCCTTTTATTAAAAGCTTAATCTTTTATATATAAGTCTATAAAATATTTAACATGCTTAACAAGACAAAATATACTTTTATTTCATTTTACTTAATCTCTAAATAATTAATTTAATT
>DAOOVZ010000314.1:0-2101 GCA_035370665.1 Candidatus Hydrogenedens sp. | reverse complement strand
AGAAATAAATGCAACTTTTTCCAGGATTGATTTGTCTTTAATAAAAGAGCTATGCAGAATTTGGTTATAATTTTTGCAACTTTTATAGAGGAAAAAGAACTGTATATCATTGTAAAATATTTTAATGATTTGTAAAACTTAAATTAAAATTTTGAATTATTGAATAAAAATGTTTATTATTGATAAAGATGTCAATAAATTATATAATATTATATAGTAAAGAATAGATTGAATTTATATAAGGTAGATTGATTTATGTTTGACTTAACATCGCTTCAACAAAAAATTCCTCGCTACATTATTGGTCTTACTTCTGGTACTTCCTGTGATGGGATTGATGCAGTTTTGGTTCGGCTTAAAGGCACAGGACCTGAAATGGCTATGCGGCTTCTCGCTTCAAACACTTTTCCTTATAATGAAGATTTTCGATTGACCTTATTATCGGAACATAAGACTGACCGCGAAGTTTGTCAGTTAAATTTTCAATTAGGGGAATTGTTGGCTCAAGCGGCGTTAGAGATGATAAAGATTGCTAAGGAGCAAAATGTTGAAGTTGATTTAATTGCTTCGCATGGGCATACTGTTGCTCATTTCGTACCTCCAACCTTTTCTAAGATTGGAACATTGCAAATAGGTGAACCTGCAGTAATAACAGAACATACAGGACTCCCTGTTGTTTCTGATTTCAAGGCTCGTGATATGGCAGCAGGAGGGCAGGGTGCTCCGTTGATGCCTTATGCAGACTGGATACTTTTCAGACGTTCTAACCGTTCCATCCTTTGTATCAACATTGGAGGAATAACAAACATGGCAGTAATTGACCCTGATTTTGACAAAATATTTGCCTTCGATACTGGTCCAGGAAATATGGTTATTGATGCAGCAGTTCGCCTTCTTACACGGGGTGCTGAAAGCATGGACCGTGATGGGCGTATGGCAAGGCATGGAAAAGTTATTGATGAGTTTTTAGAATATCTATTAGGTCATCCATTCTTTGTTAAAGTGCCCCCAAAGACAGCCAGCCGTGAAGAATTCGGTGAAGAAGCCTACTTACGCGATGCCCTCGCAAGCAGGAAAGAATATCCAATAGAAGACCTTGTGGCTACTGTAACTACACTTGTGGTTCGGAGTATTGCTGACGCTTACGAAAGATTTGTAAAACCTCAATATACTGTAGAACATGTTATTATCGGAGGAGGTGGGGCAAAAAATAGAACTATATATAAGTGGCTTGCACGAAGTTTTGCCCCTATTCCTGTTTTCACAAGCGACCAGTATGGAATACCTAATTCCTGTCGGGAAGCACTTTCCTTTGCTATCCTGGGAAATGAAACAATATGCGGAACACCTGCAAACATCCCACAAGTCACTGGTGCTTCACATCCCGTTGTGTTAGGGAAAATTACACCTCCATAAAACAACCATCTTTTTATAAAAATACATATCTCATTTAAAAGTATTATCTATAAAAAATATTAATTATCTATATTTTCTTTTATATAATTTAATTTTTCAATGTTATCAAGTCATTATATTAGTATTATTATAATATTAAAATATATTTATTATGTTGAATATTATCACTATTATTTATATAATTTAATCAGAAAATTAAAATTAATCTTTCATCATATAAAATATTGTAAGACTATGGCTAATATATCACATGTTGAAATAGTAAAACAGGGACCTGAAGCCGTAAATAAATGGCGAGCCTTAAATCCAAACTCTATCCTTGACCTCACAGGATTGACTCTTCCGCATTTCAATCTTGCAGGTTACGATTTGACAAAGGCAGACTTAATGGATGCCGATTTAAGGTTTGCAAGTTTAAAGGGTTCATGTCTAATGGGGGCAAAACTAATTCGTGCTAATTTGATTGGCGCAAATTTAGAAGAAGCAAATCTTATTTCAGCCGATTTAACAGATGTAAACCTGTCAGAAGCAAATTTAGAGAAGGCTATACTCAGGCATGCTAACTTGACCGACGCTACTATGAGAAAGACACGACTTGTCAATGCTGATTTAATGAATTGTGTATTATTCCGTTGCAAACTTTCCGAAGGAATCTTGCGAGGAGCAAACTTAAAAGACGCAGATT
>DAOOVZ010000313.1:0-2139 GCA_035370665.1 Candidatus Hydrogenedens sp. | reverse complement strand
TGTCAATAGAGAGACAGCCTCGTAAAGTAAAGGTTGATGAGTTTACAATATTAAAAGTAGATTTACCTTATATATGGATTCGAATCTCATGTTCAAGGGGAACCTATGTCCGAACTTTGTGTCACGATTTAGGTCAAAAAATAGGCTGTGGCGCAATTCTTGTAGAACTAACACGCTTAAGGATTGGCAATTTTAATTTGAATAATGCCATATCTCTTGAATCAATCACATCCAAAGAGGATTTAGCAAAGCATATTATATCCATAGCCGAAGCACTTGATTTGCCGTATGTCATCGTGTCAAAACATGGAGAAAATATCTTTCGGAACGGAGGAAAGATATTAAAAGATGAAATAAAACAATTACAAGATGGAACTAATGAATTGGTTAAAGTGTTAAATGAAGAAGGTGAATTTTTAGGTTTGGCAACCATACAAAGAACCGCAGCGGGACCATATATAGTGCCAAGGCGAGTTTTTTGTTAAACGGAATTTCGATGAAACTTGTAAAAGATATTCAAGAAACTAAAATATCTGATAAAAATTTAGTGCTTACAATCGGCAGTTTTGATGGTGTTCATTTAGGACATGTTGAAATTTTGAAAGAGGTTGTCTCATTAGCCAATTCTCATAAAGGAACCCCATGCGTAATGGTATTGAGACCCCATCCACGAACATATTTCTCGCCCGATGCACCACTCAATATCTTAACTTGCGAAGAAAAGCAACAAAGTTTATTTAAAGAAATAGGTGTCAAAATTACAGCAATTCTACCATTTAATCAAGAAACTGCAAATTTATCACCCGAACAATTTATAACCAAAATATTACTAAACTTTGAAGGACTCCGTTTCATTTTAGTTGGACATGATTTCAGATTTGGGAAAGGAGCAAAAGGTGATTTCAAGTTATTGAAAGATTTTGGGAAAAAATATAAGTTTGAGGTGAAACAGTTTCCTCCCTTGATAATTCAGGGTGAAAGAGTGAGTAGTTCACTTATACGGGAACTTGTTCTGGAAGGTGAGATGGAAAAGGTAGTCCAATTTTTAGGAAGAAGGTATTCTATATTGGGAAGAGTAATACCTGGCAGAGGTATAGGTAAACAACTTGGTTTCCCTACTGCCAATATCCTTCCTTTTCATAATGCAATTCCTCCACATGGGGTTTATTCAGCAGAATGCATATTAGAAGATGGTCGTGTTTTACCTACTGCTGTAAATATCGGAATAGCACCAACTATTAGACAGCAAGACTTTGCTATTGAAGCACATATTCTCGATTTTGATGAGCAAATATTGGGTCAAAATGTGGAATTAATATTTCACAAGCACTTAAGACCAGAGAAAAAATTCTCAAGTAGAGAAGAATTGATACATGCAATAGGTGAAGATATAAATACGATAAAACAATATTTTGATGAGTATTATAAAAATGTAGTTAACAAAACCATAACTTGTATTAAATAGTCTTTATACAAAGCGTTTTTAAATAAAAGTCAAAGATATGATAATTTCTAATAATTACAGATATAACTTTCCTATATTCTTATATATACTTATACTTTTTCTTACATCTTTATTCTTCTTATCTTGCTCAAAAGACAAGTATAAAGAATCTGCCGATAAAGAGGCTCTTCAAATCATTACTTCCAAAAGTGAAGCCGTTCCCGGAATGCTAAAAGAATTTAGCATAGAATCAGATAAACAATATGACCCTATAAAAGATTTGCCTGTTTATGTAGAGACAGAAGAAGCCTTTAAAACAAATTCCAATAGTGACCAGAAATATTATGTTTTGTCCCTTGAAAAGGCTCTTGAAATATCTATGAATTGTAGTAGAGAATACATTACACGGAAAGAGACTTTATATCTATCTGCTTTAAGTCTTACATTGGGACGATATAAATATACCCCTATCTTTTCAAGTAAAAGTCAGGCAACCCTTACCCAACAAACTTATGATAAAAGTGTTCCATCAGATTATACGCGTGCAATGAATATATTAGGAACTTCAATTTCTGGTATGCAGGCTCTTACAGGGACTTCTGCACAACTGTTGAACCAGTATCATCAAATACTTGAACAAGCGGGAGATGTAGCAGGTTGGACTCAGCCAAATATTCAAATTGAGGATAGACAAT
>DAOOVZ010000312.1:0-2175 GCA_035370665.1 Candidatus Hydrogenedens sp. | reverse complement strand
AGGAAAATGGAATGGTTGAGTCAGAATAAGGGAAACTGATATGGAAACATTTCAATATAACAGAACAATACGCGAAATGCCATTAGATGATAGACCTCGCGAAAGATTAGAACAGTTAGGTCCAGAAGCACTCCGAGATGCTGAACTTATTGCTGTCCTATTCAGAACAGGGACAAAAGAAAAAAGTGCAGTTGGCTTAGCCGAGGATGTATTAAAAAAATTTGAAAATCTCCGTGTCCTCTCGCAAGCAAGCATAGAAGAAATTCAAAAAGTAAAAGGCGTGGGTAGAGTCAAATCAATAGAATTGAAAGCCGCTTTAGAATTGGGAAAAAGACTGGTTAAGCACCAGAGAGAACCCATCAAAAAAATTAAAAAACCTGCCGATGTAGCCGAACTCTTGATGAATACCTACAAAGATTATGAAACAGAGTGTTTCACCTGTATCCTGTTAAACATAAAAAATGATGTTATCAAAATAGAAAAAATATCTCAGGGCGGAATTGATGGCACTGCTGCGAATCCAATGGATGTGTTTAGGCTTGCGGTTCGCATTAGTGCCCCAAATATTATTATCACTCATAATCATCCCTCAGGCGACCCAGAACCAAGCACAACTGATATTGAAATCACAAAGCAACTCAAAGAAGCAGGGAATATTATAGGTATACAACTCCTTGACCATATAATATTTGGTGATGGAAAATATGTAAGCCTAAAAGAAAGGGGATTATTTTGAAAAACAATCTGATTAACGCATGGATTATTGGAGCAAAATATTACATACCTTGCCTTATCATAAGCATATTACTGTTATATATAGGTTGCGTATATTACAAACAATTAATACCTATTGGCGTAGCACTACTTATCCTTTCCTTATTCATTCTCTCCTTCTTTAGAGATTTTCCGAGAAACATTACAGCCGCCAGCGATGAAATTGTCTCACCTGCGGATGGGACTATTGTAGAAATTGGCGAGATTGAAAAAACAGAATATTACAACGGAAGATGTTTGAGAATATCAATATTTATGTCAATCTTTAATGCCCATGTAAACCGTTCACCTTACGATGGAGTTATAAAAAAGATTGTCTACAAAAAAGGACAATACATGAATGCCATGAAGAGTCAATCGAGTGAATATAATGAATCAAACGCTCTTTTTATGGAGACTGAAAAGGGGGATATGACTGTCCGACAAATTGCTGGCGCCATTGCACGACGAATTATATGCCCTGTTAAAGAAGGGACATTTCTCAAAAAGGGTGAGAAATTTGGTATGATTAAGTTTGGTTCTCGTGTGGAGTTATATATACCAACCAATGTAAAATTATATATAAAGGTTAATGATAAGGTTCACGCAGGTTCATCAATAATTGGAAAGATAGAATAAAATGTTAGCCAATAAAAGAAAGAAACAAAAAAGCAATACAAAAATAAATAAAAAAAGACCTATAAATGTATTAGCAAGTTTATTCACTACCGTTAGTCTTTACCTTGGGATAGCAAGCATTTTTGCAAGTATTGGTTCAGAATTTGATAAAGCCGCATACTTTATTCTATTGGCTATTGTCTTTGATTCATTAGACGGAACCATTGCAAGATTGACCCGTAGCACTTCTGAATTTGGCAAGCAATACGATAGCCTGTGTGATTTAGTAACCTTTGGTGTAGCACCGGGTATTTTAATGTTTATGGCATATCTGCCTTTACCACTTGAAGCTCTACACTTGCCTATACCTTCAGAAGCCGAATCTATCATTGGTAAAACAGGCTCATATATGGCGATAATATATATAATTTGTGCGGCACTAAGACTTGCAAGATTTAATACTTACGAAGCAGAAAAACGCGATTATTTTAGGGGTCTACCTTCACCTGCTGCGGGTGGAACGCTTGCTTCTTTTGTGCTATTTCTGGATTATTTTGAACCACATTTAGAACTTCACGCATTAGGTCCTCTGGCTTTCTATGCTTTGGGTCCTGTGACGGTTCTCCTTGCATTATTGATGGTCAGTTCTGTTAGATACCCCAAAGATAGATTAAAATATTTTATTTTCGCACCTAAATCTGCTTTCCTTACCCTTGCAATTGCAGCCTTCATAATAGCCATTATCCATTACGCAATGACCACTTCCATAGCTATTGTCCTATTCCCCATAATGCTTACTTATGT
>DAOOVZ010000311.1:0-2240 GCA_035370665.1 Candidatus Hydrogenedens sp. | reverse complement strand
AGACGCAAACGCCGCTGGTCTCGCAAGTTGTTTCCACATTTTCTACAAATAAGCGTCCCTTCTGGATTCACAGTCCCACATTGAACACAGACTGCATCAGCGTCTATTTTCGAACCCGGCGAAACATTATAATCTTGTAATGTTCTTCTCATTTAGTAAACACCTTATTTATTTTTACCTGACACATCAATATAATATCTCTAATATAATTACATTCATATATAATTAAATATATAACTTTTTAGTTCTATAACTTTCGCAAAGAATTTTTTATTTTATCTTTTAATATAAGTATAATATATTTTTATATATTTTTCTACTTTTGTCATGTGTTTTTCAACAAAAAATAAGGATTTTTTTATGAATAAAAAAATATTATTATTTTTAAGTATCTTTTCTATGATTTTTACATTTGCATCTTTCTCTGAAAACGAACCTACCTGTGCTGTTAGGTTGGGCTGGGACAAGGACAGTCGTGTAATTATTTTTCACATTGACGATGCTGGATTATGTCATGGCTCCAACCAGGCAATATTTGAAGCATTTACTAAAGGTGTGGCTACATCAAGCAGTGTTATGATGCCTTGTGCATGGGTTGAGGAGTTTGTAAAAGAATGGAAGAAAAATCCGAATTGGGATGCAGGACTTCACTTAACCTTAACTTCTGAATGGGACAATTATCGTTGGGGTCCTGTGTCTGGCTTTCAACAGGTGCCAGGGCTTGTAGACGAGTCTGGATATATGTGGGGTGATGTTGAAGGTGTTGTAAGCCATGCAACTGCAGAAGAAGTAGACCATGAGATTCGTGCCCAATTAGCACTTGCAGAACGAATGGGGTTGAAGCCTACACATTTAGATGTTCACATGGGAACCCTTTTTGCCAAACCTCAATTTATGGAGAAATATATTAATCTTGGTATTGAAAAACAAATTCCTGTTCTGTTCCCGGGAGGACACATGCAATATCTTCTACAAGAATCTCCTTTCCCCAAAGAGGTAGTTACGGCCTGGGCAAAGAAAATCTGGGAAAGTGGATTACCTCTCGTAGATGATGTGATAACCTTTACTTATGATTGGAAAGTCGAAAATAAATTGGAACAGATGGAGAAAACGCTTAAAGATATGAAACCAGGTATTACACAGGTTATTCTACACTGTGCCATTCCTACGGAAGAATTTCCTTTCTTTACTCAATCTGGAACCACTCGTAAAGGGGATTATCTTTTAATGATTAATCCTGAATTTAGAAAATTCCTTGAAGAGGAAAAATTTATTTTAACTACCTGGCGAGAATTAAAAGAGCGGAGAGCAAAAGTAAAGTAGACGATATTTATCATACAAGATGAATAAGTTCTTCAACCTCTCTTTTGAAATATGGAAAATTTTCCTCGTAATTTCGTGTTAATCCATGGAAAATACTTGAAGAGCCTAATACAAAAACATTACCACCCAAACGAATTAATTTTGCACAATTTCTCGGAGTAATATTTCCATCTACTTCAATATCAACATTATACTGATGATAGTTTATCTTTCGTGATAGAATCTGGACGCGTTCAAATGATTGCGGAATTATTCTTTGTCCTGCATAGCCGGGGTCAACAGCCATAACCAATACTCTATCAACTTCTGGCAATAGATATTCCAGATCAATTAATGGTGTCATAGGATTAATTGCGATTCCGACAGACATACCATAATCGCGGATTTGTTTTACTACTCGATGTGGATGTATGCACGCTTCAACATGCACAGTTACTCCTGTGCATTCTATCTCTGCCAACCGTTTCAAATATCGTTCAGGTCTCTTTATCATCAAATGTGCCCAGCATGGCAAGAAACAATATTTTTTAGCAAGTGAAATGAAATCAAAACCTAAGGTTAGATTGGGAACAAATGAAGCATCCATAAGGTCAAAGTGAAGTTCATTAATTCCAATACTTTGAACAGTGCGAAACTCCTCTTTCAAATTAGCGAGGTCAAGACACATCACAGAAGCAGCATATTTTATATTATCAATATTAATTTTTTGTTCTTCCATATTAATCAAATTCCTTTACCAACTTTTTAGAAAATTTCTCTTCTCTTAACAACTATTACTTTTCAAAAATTTCAATACAACATCTAATTTGGGCATGGACGGTTGCGCACCAAATTTTGTGCAAGCCAATGCTCCTGCTGCGTTCGCAAACTGTAATACTTCATCAATAGGTGCTTGTCCCCATGCTAAAGCCAGTGCA
>DAOOVZ010000310.1:0-2247 GCA_035370665.1 Candidatus Hydrogenedens sp. | reverse complement strand
CAGATATAAATTCTGTTAAAGATTGGCGAATTCTACCTATGAAAGTTCGTGACGATGGCTTGATATATGCTGACTTATTTGAATTCCTGAACAGTGAATTAGAATGCGTTGCTTATGTTGCATGTAAAATTACTGTGCCTGAACCAACCGCAGCAAAAATTTTATTAGGAACTAATGATGGAGTAAAGGTCTGGCTGAATGGAAAATTGATTCATTCATTTCCAGATGGAAGAACAATGATTCCAGATGAAGACAATGTCCCAGTCAATTTAGAGAAATCAAATATATTGTTAATGGCTGTCTACAATCAAGGTGCAAATTGGGAATTTACGGCTAAACTTCAAGGTATTAGCCGAGATAAGGTAGTTATTGAACCATATAACCCATAATTATCATAATAGAATAATTACAATTACAAAAAGCAGGTTTTTGTGGTGGAAAATACCACCTCTATATATTTGTATAGGTGTATAATAATAAGAGAGAAGGAGTAACCTTTACTTTGCCTCAACTGGTAATTGAACAGCCGGGTTTATCTACACAAACGATTCCTGTTGGGGATAAGGAAATCATTTTAGGTAGGTCTAATGATTGTGATGTTGTCCTTAGTGTAGAAGAGGTGTCTCGACACCATGCAAAAATATTTATCAAAGATGGGAGTTATACTATTGCGGATTTGAAGAGTCTGAATGGGACTTATATAAATCACCAGCGTGTTATAGAACACACGCTTAAACATTTAGATGAAATATGGTTAGGTAGCAAATGCCACATAGTTTTTAGAGATGATATCCGTTATGGAAAATCAACTGGTTCTGAGAAGGTCAATACCCGCGAAAGTAAAATTATCAGCCAAGTAGAACGAGTCCGTGATGAGGTTGAACAGGTCGAGAATACTTTATTCCAGATAACAAAGGATAAAGCAGAGCAAACATTAAAAGAGAAGAAAGAGCAACCTCCTACATCTATTGATATTGAAAAGTTAAGTCGTGCTTATCGTAGACTGAATGTTCTGTATAAAACAAGTCAAATCATGGGTTCTGCCCATAGCCTGGATTCAAAATTGTCGCAAGTATTAGACCTGGTAATTGAAGTCATTGGGGCAGAGCGCGGGTTCATTCTTTTAAAAGATTTAGAAAACCAAACACTGGTTACAAAAGTAGCAAGGGAGATGGGGAATGGATTAGGTGCTTCTTCTCCAAGTATGGGTATTGCAGGAAAAGCGGCAATAGATGGAGAACCTGTATTGATGACAGACCGTTCCATAGATACAGAATTTGGAATGAGGGAGAGTGTAATTTCAAGGAAAATTAACAGTGCAATGTGTGTCCCCTTGAAGATTGAAAATAGGATACTTGGCTCTATATATATAGACACTATTAAAAAGAAAGCATTTTTTGATGAGGAAGACCTAGAACTTTTCTACTCAATAGGTAATCAGATTGCATTTGCGATTGAAAATTTTCAACTCAATCAAAAAATGCTCAATGAGGAACGGAAAAAGGATAATTTCAGGAGATTTCTGCCAGATGTTGTGGTTGAGCAAATAATTAAGCAAGGTTCTTCTATTCAATTGGGTGGTGAGAAGAAGAGGGTAACCACCATGTTTTGTGATATTAGAGGCTTTTCTCAATTAGCAGAACAATTTTCTCCACAAGAACTGGTACATCTTCTTAATGAGCATTTTACTGCTATTACAGAAGTTATTTTTGCGTGGCATGGAACTCTGGATAAGTATATTGGTGATGGAATTATGGCAATTTTTGGGGCGCCTATTGCCACAGAAGATTATGCTTATGCAGCAGTTTGTGCAGGCTTAAATATATTAAAGCGAAATGAAGAATTGAATACATTAAGGGTAATCGAAGGGAAACCTGCCTTTCAGATTGGTATTGGTATTGAGACAGGGGAAGTGATAGCGGGTTTCATTGGCTCACCAAAGAGAATGGAATATACCGTTGTGGGAGACCGTGTCAATACCGCAAAAAGGCTGTGTGATATGGCAAATCCGGGAACAGTTGTAGTTGGAAATGAGACATGGGCAAAATTAAAGGGGAGGGTAAAAGGCAGTCCTATCGGCACATTTAGAGTAAAAGGTAAAGAGCGTCTTATAGTTGCTTACGAAATAACAGGACTCTTATAATTTTTTTGTTATTTATCTTGCTGATTTTTGGATAAACCTTTTATCAGAGCCGATTAGGGTTTGCTTTGTGGGAGGAGGAATTTCCAGATTATAAGTGATAGGGC
>DAOOVZ010000309.1:0-2272 GCA_035370665.1 Candidatus Hydrogenedens sp. | reverse complement strand
TGTGTGCATACCATCCGTTCAAAAACATCTGGCAACCCATCATGAGAATACAAAACAAAGTAGTAATTTTTACAATATTCATTTTCCAACGAGGCTGTTTTTGGATAATTCCACATAGTCCTGATAAAGCGATACAAAAAAGTAAAAGAGGAAATAAACTGTAAGGATTACTCAATGGATTGGAAAGATTTACACCTTTATTGTCATTAAACATGCAAGACAAGATTGTTCCGAATATCAGCAGAGTAATGCCCCAATGACGCACTTTGTATGCGATAAAGATAAGAAACAATAAAGTTCCTATTCCATATACAATAGGCAAAAGGTAAAAGTTGTTATAGTAATCCTGAGTTTCTCGAAGCCAGCCAATAGGATAAACAAGCAATGACAATTGTGGAATAAAATCAAATGAAAAGGAATAATCTTGACGATGTAAATATAAAAAGAAGAGAGCAGGGAATAAAAATATAAGGGTTAAAAAAATGTTTTTGCGGCTGGAGTAGGTATTTCCATATTCCATTTCTTGAAACAATATCCATACACTTATAATGATTACGAACGGTATGCTAAAAGGGGATAGAAACATCGCCAATACGGCAAGAAACCATGTAATAGTAGAGTGAGTAGATTGAGTGTAAATTGTGTATGAAAATAAAAATAAAAATAAAAGAGTGACAAGAAAAGGAAGCAGAATTTCATAGCCATTTATTTGAATAATTTGTGGCTGAACTAATGGATGTGCCATGAATAAAACCGCAGCAAACGAACCCAACCACCATAAGCCATTTGTTAAAAAATGTGTTGTGAAAAAGATAAGAACCATGATTAGGTAAAGCAAGAGAAAGTTAAAAATTCGTAAGGCAACCGCACTACAATAAAAAGCGGTAGCAGAAATAGGAGAATCACAAAAGGGAATGGAATGATTTGTTAAAAAAGACTGAAACCAGAGGAATTCTGAACTAGATATGGGTAAGAATATTATCCACGAAAAGACAATAAATAGATATAAAAAATCAAATATCAAGAAAAGTCGAACATGTTTTTGGTCCTGCTCGGTTGGTGCTATTTTTTCTAAAAAATTAGACATATATTCCCTCAGTTGATATTTTCACAAATTCCTTGTCAAATGATTATAGTAAAAGTAGAAGGATAATGGTAATTGAAAACAAAATGTGAAGATTGGATTTTATTTTGTTTTTTTAGAAATTCCATTTACAAAAAGGTCTTTTATCAAAGGTTTTTCTACTTTCTTTAATACAATAGGGACTTGATTCTCATTGGGAGATAATACAGAGATATTTGAGATAATGGGATTTTTGACATCGTCTAATTGCAATGCAGGTCGTTTATCTTCCTGTTCTAATTTAAGCGTCATATTGTCTATAAAAAGATTATTTACATGCCTTATAAAGAACCCAAAGGCAGGCAGAGTACCAAACATAGTGTGTTCAGGATATTTTTTCTCTTTTTCAAATGGACTCTTAATGAGAGTATTTATTCCACCCACAAAAGAGATGTTTATATTTCGGAGTGTCAATCCTTCAATGTAATAGTTATGAATTCCCGATATTGCACAACCTATTGAATCAGCACCTGTGGCAACAATGTTCGTTATAATGATTTTCCCTAACTTTCCTACGGATGTAACAATATGGTCTGGACAGCAGGGGCGAGCACGATTGCCCAGACGAATAAAAATGGGACACTTTACCTCTTGCATAGAAATATTATTGATGGAAATGTTTTCAGTTATTCCACCATCTACTGTTTCAAGGGCAATACCTGCTAACCGAGTATCATAAATAGTGCAGTTATCAATTGTAATATTTTGAAAGCCACCATTGGATTCTGTGCCCATTTTTAACGCATTACACAATGAACTTATTACACAATTTGTGATTGTTATATTTTTGCATGGTTTAGGAGATGTGCTTTTTAGGACAATGGAATCATCTCCAGATATGATATGACAATCATTTACTATTACATCATTACAAGAATCAATATCTATGCCATCATTGTTTTTATTGCAACGACTGTTTATTTTAATATTAGAGATGTGGACATTCTCGCAGGCAAGTAAATGAACAGTCCACATTGCACCATTTTCAAAATTAATTCCATCTAAATTTACATTTTTACACTCTACAAATCGAACGAGATATGGACGAAACTTATATATTTTATTTTCATCTTCCTTAAACTGTTCACCCTGTCCATAAATTTTTCCATAACCAAAAATCCCAATGTTTTGTTGCTTTTCAGCAAAGAT
>DAOOVZ010000308.1:0-2275 GCA_035370665.1 Candidatus Hydrogenedens sp. | reverse complement strand
CAGAATCTAAAAAGATAGAGGAGGCAAAGGTAGAAACTGAGAATAAGAGTAAAACAACAGAGAAAGTATATGTAGTAAAACAAGGAGATACTCTTTCTAAAATAGCAAGAGAAAATAATGTGTCATTAAAAAGTATTTTAGAATCAAACAGTCTTAAAGAAGACTCTCCGCTGCGAGTTGGTCAGAAAATTGTTTTATCTCAAAATTTGACGAAACAAGAAAGTGTTCAATCAACAAAAGAGGTTTTACCTCAAAATAGAGTAAGTTTACATCAGGACAAGGAGAATAAATCAAATATTTCCGCACCTTCAGAATCTTTAAATGTGGTTGAACATATAGTCCAGCCTGGTGAATCATTGTGGTCTATCTCAAAGAAATACAATACAAATATAGCAATGATTACTCAAAAAAATCCGAGTATAAATTCTGAATCATTAAAGGTTGGGACAAAACTTTTGGTTCCGCTATCAGGGACTTTATCCTCAACTGAGCCAAAAGCAATGGCTGCAACGACAAGTCCGAAACAACAGTCAACTAGTCAGACCAAACCTGCTACTCGACAAGTAGAGGAACAAACGAATCAAACATTAAAATCTGTTCAACAATCAGATTGTATTATTTATCAGGTCCAACCCGGCGATAATTTGTGGCTAATTGCCAGAAAAAATAATGTTTCTGTATATGAAATAACGCAATGGAATAATATGGATAAATCAGCCCAGTTAAAAATTGGACAAACATTAAAAATATATCCAAATGAAAAACAAAAAGTGATTGTAGATACTAAAAAAGCAGGACAAATATCTACTGCCTCTATGGAAAACAAAAAAGAAGAACAAACACAAATAAATACTTATACTGTGCAGAAAGGTGATTCTTTATATACAATATCAAAGAAAACTGGTACCCCTATAAAAAAATTATTAGAGATTAATAATTTTGATAAAGAAAAGGTTCTCCAGATAGGGGAAAATGTGAGAATAAGTCAATAAATTTCTATTTGTTTACAAACATTGTCGTTTACTAAAAGTTTTGGGAAGGGTCTTTATTAAGGATTCTAAACTGATTACTGGAAAAATAGTATGAGATTACACACAACGCCAATTTGCAAGGTTGATGACAAAACTTTAATCAGGGCTGCGGTTAAGTAGACTATATTCTAAGTTTCCAGATGTAAAGTATTTAAGTAGAATTATTCGTTACCTGTATTAGGGTCATTTATAGGTTTTTGACTCTTTCCCCGGCGCTGGTCAGGAGGGATTAGACCCGTTTTTTCGTTTGGATGTCTATTTTGTTTCCATTCATAAGTTTTCCGAAGGAACTTGCGTATTTCATTTTCAAAATCCGAAAAGAATAGGTATAATTGAATTTTTGAATTCAGAGGCAAGTCCATTGCTAAATTGTCTACCCATTTATATTTTAATTCTGTGATTTCTGTATCTGTTTTAATTAATAGATTAAATTTTTCTTCTAATACTTGAGCATTTTCATCTGCTTTGCCCTGTAATAATTTTTTAATATCATTTATTATCTCGTTTCTTTGTTTGTTTTTTTCATTGAATAGTTTTTTCTGCTCATTGAATTTGCGAATTAACAGAATAGTCTGTTCATCATTAAGATTTAATTGTTCTGCAATTCGTGCCAACATAATCTGTTCTAATACTTCATGTGCAGGCAAAATACCTTCCATTGGCGGAATAGGTTCTAGTCCTCCTGGTGGTAAAGGTTTTCCTTCTTCTCCGAAAGGTGGCGAAGGCTGTTCAGGGGGAACTCCTCCTGTAGACGGTGGACCTCCATGCCCATATCCTCCTGGTGATGGAGGCTGTGCTTCTGATGTTCCAACCGTAAGAACAAACGCGACAAAAGCCACAATAAAAACTATATTTTTTTTCATAAAAAAATCTCCAAAATTTATACTATTTTTTATATTTACATTGATGTATTAAACATGTCTGTTTCTTCTGCAAGAGACAATACTAAATCAGAAATTGTAATTGAATACAATTCTTCTTTTGCTGGTTCTGTATTTATGTATTCCTCACTCATCTTCATGAAAATATCCTTATCCGTAAGAATCTCTTCTTCTTGATTAGAGATATCAATATTATTACTTGCTATTTGATTTGTTTCGGCAGTTGTTTGTGAAATATTGGTATTTGTTATCTTACTTGTCTGAGAATAGTAGTTATATATAAATGGAATTCCAACCACAACAAGTAGCAAACACATAACTGAGACAGTAATAAGTTTATAATTCCATTTCTTAAATGGTGCT
>DAOOVZ010000307.1:0-2283 GCA_035370665.1 Candidatus Hydrogenedens sp. | reverse complement strand
AAAGTGAAGGGATTAACCTTTTCAGAGGAGCCGAGACGCGTGAAATCGTGGACAATAATTAGGCTTCCAAAGAAGGAAGGTGAGAAATTTCATGTAAGATTATCTCCGATTGGTTTTGGATTTATTTTGTTTCTAATCGCTGTTCTTACCTTCTTTACATCATTTCTATATACCCGTCAATATATTATTTCTACTCATTTATCACAATTGAAGCAGATTAATCGTAGTCTGGAATATGCGACGGGTAATGAAGATGTAACTTCT
Source organism: Candidatus Hydrogenedens sp. (assembly GCA_035370665.1). Lineage (GTDB taxonomy): Bacteria > Hydrogenedentota > Hydrogenedentia > Hydrogenedentales > Hydrogenedentaceae > Hydrogenedens. The sequence continues at coordinate 2,019 of DAOOVZ010000307.1, read as the reverse complement.
GGTGGTGTGAATCAGACTTCAGAAGAAGAAATTCGTCATTTGGAGAATCAACTTCGTGCTGAGTATGACTCAACAATAGCAGTTATTACATCTCAATTAAATGAGTTGTTTGAGATAGAAACAAAAGCACGTCAGGCGACAGGACTTACTCCGAGGTATAAGACTCCTGCTTCAAGTGATACTGCGAATAAGGAAGGTGGAAAAGGTGGTCCTGCGGGGAGTAATTACAGTGCGGACTTTTATGTTAGCCGAAACAAGATTATCGTTCCGACGCTTTTGCACAGTTCTAACCGATTGTCAGCAGATTTGATATTACAGGAGATAGCACTTCGCAAAATTGGTCTACAAGATTTGTTGAAAGGTGTTGAAGGACAGAATGCAAAAATTGAACGGACACCAAATAGTTGGCCTCTTGTCCGAAGAATGGGCAGGATAATGTCATCTTTTGGTTATCGGCGAGACCCGTTTACACGAAGAATAAGGCATCATGACGGATTAGATATAGCGGCTCCGTATGGGACGCAAGTAATTTCGGCTGGTAAAGGGGTCGTAAAGTTTGCGGGTCGTGAAGGGGATTATGGTAGAATGGTGATTATTGAGCATGGAGACGGTTTGCAAACGGCTTATGCACATCTATCGAAAATAAGTGTTGAAGTAGGACAGAAGATAGAGAAAGGGCAGGTTGTTGGTGCTGTAGGAAGTTCAGGTAGAAGCACAGGACCACACTTGCATTTTGAAGTCCGAGTTGGAAATAAGGCTGGAAATCCATTAAAATATATCAATAGATAATAAGTAGTTGTTTGTTCCGATTGTCTGTATTTGAGAAAAAAAGTAAATTAAGAATAGGAATTTATTATGTTAGATATACGAAAGAAAGGTCCTGATGAAATGAATGTATTAAGCGTAATAGGTCCTGGAACGGTTGTAAATGGGGATATAAATTCGCAGAGTTCTATTCGAGTGGAAGGCGAAGTTATTGGAAAAATTAACAGTAAAGAAACAGTTGTTATTCACGAAAATGGCAAAGTAAAGGCAGAAATCCGTGCTGCACAAGTTGTAATCAGTGGCGAGGTGCAGGGAGATATTTTTGCCACAGAAAGACTGGAAATTACTGCTTCTGGTAAGGTAATTGGTAATATTACGGCTCCGCGTGTGAGCATAGCGGAAGGAGTGGTTTTTGATGGCAAGTGCACTATGAAACCGCAAGGTGCAGTAGAGAACCCAAATACAAACAACCCTGCTCCAGTTCCCAATCCTCAACAGATTAAAAAATAATTTTCCTAAACACAGTGTAATAGTTTGAGTATAAGTTAGGTTGAGATGTTTATTTACTTTCAAAGTGTATTTAGTGAGAATTCTTTTTGTTTTTTTGAGGTTTAATTCTTTTTAGTTTTCGCCAGAGAGTATTTCGTGCAATTCCGAGACGCTGAGCCGCTTTAGAATGGTTGAAGTGACATTCTGCTAGTGTCTTCAAGATAACCTCTGATTCGAGTTCTGCTAAAGATACAGAAGTATTTTTATAATGTGTTTCTCCAATTTTCCACAAACCTAAGGCTCGTTCAATCATCATAGATGCTTCGTCAGGTTGAAATGGAACAAAAATATATCCAAAAACCCCCTCTTTCATTAGTTCTACTGCTTTTGGAATTTGTTGTGCTGTAGCAAGAACAAGCGTTGGTAAAGTCCTTGCATAGTTAAGTGCATAAGGATAGTCATCAGTAATTAGTATATTGAATGTTTCATCTGAAATAATGTGTCCCTTTGTTTCAAGTATTGTTTTTAATGTGAGTTCACTTATGGACTGTTGGATATGCAGTTTTATGCGAGCCATTAATGATTTTCCTTATCATAACCATAAATTTCAATTACAAATAGTATAATACATCACAAAACAGACAAATCATATTTTAGAACTAATTAGGATTTTTATGTCTCAACCTTCCGATGTAAATATTAAAGAACATATTTCAAGGTGCGAAGCGATTCGTGAAGTTTTTTATATGTCCTGGCCTATTGTGT
>DAOOVZ010000306.1:0-2299 GCA_035370665.1 Candidatus Hydrogenedens sp. | reverse complement strand
TAAAACCGCTGATAGGGAATCCCTTCTGCATATTTATCTGTTAATAGATTTGCCATGGCGAATTGGGTAGACAATGAACAATAGTTTTCACTTGCAATCATTTTTAGATAACTTCGCTGGTCTATCAGTTCTTGAACGATACTTGCAGCAACTTGTGGTGAAACTTTTGAGACTTCTGCCAGATTACACAAATATCCTAAAAAACCAGAATCTAACCTGTCGGGAGGTGTTGAGCCTACATATTCAATAATAGATGGATGTATCATGAATGGTTCCTTAACTAAAGAACTTGTTATTTTTAATTAGATTAAAATAGTATATACTATTTTAGATTCTAATTTACTATTCAAAGTTCATGATATAACTATATACGCCTTCGTGGAGTTGAGATTCTACCTTCAGTCCACTTCGTTCAAACACTGTTTGCATCGGTTTATTTTCACGCAGAACTTCAGCAGTGAACCCGGCGATACCGTTTCTGCGTGCAATATTTATGAGATGACGGAATAAGAATGAGCCTATGCCCCGATTTTGCCATTCATCATGCACCACGAAAGCAACCTCTGCACGATTTGTTTTGGGGTTTAAGTAATATCCACCCATAGCAATAATTTCTTCTCCATCTGATTCAGGGACAGTAGCCACGATAGATACTTCATTTCGGTGGTCAATATACACGAATTCTTGCACTTGTTTGCGCGGCACCCATTTCAATCGGCTCATGAACCGTTTATATAGTGATTCCTGAGATAATGAATAGAACAGTTCGCGTATTCGTGGTTCATCGGTTGGATGAATTGCACGAATGGTTATAGTCGTTCCATCATCACAGATATAGGTTGTGCGAATATCTCTCGGTCCTATGACAATTTTATTTTTAAAGTCTGCGAGTTCCGCTCGGATATATTTTGCCTCAATGGCTTCCATTAAAAGTTTTTCACGAAACTTTGGATTTGCAATACTTATAAGAGCCAGTGCCCGTTCCTGCACATTTTTTCCATGCAAATATGCTGTGCCATATTCAGTAATGACATAGTGCACATCGCCACGAGTTGTAACGACACCTGCACCTGTGCTTAAGTGGCAGACAATTCGTGAAATTTCGTCCCCATGAGCAGTGGATGGTAAGGCGATAATTGCTTTACCGCCCTTAGAACGAGCCGCACCTCGATTGAAATCTACCTGACCACCGATTCCAGAGTAAAACTTTGACCCCAATGAATCTGCACAGACCTGACCAGTTAAATCTACTTCCAATGCTACATTGATAGCAACCATTTTATTCTGTTGCGAAATTATGAATGGGTCGTTCACATATTCTGTAGGATAAAATGCAAAATTTGGATTGTTGTCTAAATATTTATAAAGTTTTTCTGTTCCCATCGCAAAACTTGCGACAATCTTTCCACGGTCTAATGTTTTTCGATTGCCAGTGATAAGTCCCTTTTCAATAGGTTCAATTATAGAATCTGTCAGCATCTCTGTATGAATTCCTAAATCTTTCTTATCACTCAAAAATTCGAGAACAGCCTGTGGAATTCGACCAATACCTATTTCTAAAGTGGCACCGTCTTCAATCAAGCCTGCGATATATTGTGCAATTTCGCGAGTAACATCAGTAGGTTCTGCTAATGGGAATTCAATAAGTGGCTCATCTATTGGAACTAGATAATCAATATCGTGTGCATGGATAAAGCAATCACCCATTGTTCTGGGCATTTGTGGATTGACTTCTGCAATAACCAATCGAGAATTTTCTGCAGCACTTTTTACTATATCAACAGATATTCCCAGACTACACAATCCATCTTCATCTGGCGGGGATACCTGAACTAGCACCGCATCTAACGGCAATTGTCCTGTCTCAAACAGACGGGGAATATCAGACAAGAAGATAGGTGTATAACCGCCCAGTCCTTCCTGAATGATATGTCGCACATTTTGTTCAATAAAAAAACTGTTCACTGTGAAATGGTTGATGAGGTCTTTTTGAGCATAAGGGGCATCCCCTAATGTTAATAAGTGAACAATTTCAATATCTGCTAAATCAGCATGTCTTGCAACTAATGCACTTACCAATCGTTGAGGTTGGGCACAGCCTGTGCCGATAAAGACGCGAAAGCCTGGCTGAATATGTAGAACGGCTTCTTCCGGTGTTACCACCATGTCAGAATATTTTTCTTTCCAATTTGTGTCAAAAGACGGTTTTTTTTCTGGATTAGTGCTCATGACTTTTATTTATACCTCCTAATATCATTCTTGCGTCAGCTACCGTAGGGGGTGTTCCTACTTCGCCTAC
>DAOOVZ010000305.1:0-2312 GCA_035370665.1 Candidatus Hydrogenedens sp. | reverse complement strand
TTTTGGATAAATTATTCTTTTGCAGAACAGACTATCTCAGCAAAAGAATTGAATGACTCTGCGATAACAAAATTAAGTATAGAAAAATCTGTAAAATTTATAAAAAAATATTACATAAATAATTATGAACTGGATTCTAATCTAAACAACTTTGTTATAAATATAAGAGGGTTTCCATTCAACTATTACTCAGAACATAGAGAGCCTAAAGAACCTGTAGTATTTTATACTTCTAATCCTCCCCCAAAACCTGTGCATATACAACCGGGAAGCCCAAATGAACCTGGTCCAATACTCAAAGGGAGTGCCCAAATATTTAAATGGAAGCCCTCACCAGGCGCTAAATATTATGAAATTTATATTCGTGACATTGCTACAAATGAATTGTATATATTTACCGAGACTGGAACATCAACTACTATAAAAATCTTTGAAGGTGGCAAAAGTTATCGTTGGAATATGCAAGCATTTAATGATGCTGGAAAAAGTGACAATACAGAGAGGTGGTATTTTCAGATTGCACACACTTATACTTTATTAGTTAATTCTTATGGAGCGTGTAATGTAAGTATTAACAGTAGCACAGGACATGGAGGTATAGAAAACTATATAAAAGCAGTAGAGCCGGGGACATCCGTTTCGTTAACAGCACCAATAGTAGTAGGTGATTATGTATTCCAGAAGTGGTCGGGAGATGTAAAAAGTTCGAGTAATGTAATCTCATTTACGATGGACGGAAATAAAGCTGTTATAGCACACTATATTCCTCAGACAGATATAAAATCCGAACTTAAAAAAACTAGCCAAGTAATATATATAAATAATTTAGAAGAATTACAGAAAATAGGAAATGATGCGTCATATCCCCTAAATGGAATATATGAATTAAACCGGGATATTGATGCAAGTGATTCGTTTAACTGGAACAACGGAGCGGGCTTCAAACCAATTGGGTCAAAAAGTAACTCTTTCACCGGGAAATTTAATGGAAAAGGACATAAAATTACAAATTTATATATAAGTCGTTTAGAAGAGAATTATGTCGCTTTATTCGGAAACATAGGTTCTGGAGGTGAGGTGAAAGATTTAGGATTAGAAAATTGCTGGATAATAGGTAAAGATTATGTTGGCGGTTTAGTGGGAATTAACGGTTATAGTGATTTAAGCAAAGATTGTTATAAAAGTGGCGATATAGAAAACAGTTACACCACAGGAGCGGTGTTTGGTGAAAATAATGTTGGTGGTCTTGTGGGAAAAAATAATATAGGTAGTATTACAAACAGTTACAGTGCTGGAATAGTGTCTGGAGATTTAACTGTTGGTGGTCTTGTGGGAAATAATATAGGTAGTATTATGAATAGTTACAGTTCCGTAATAGTCTTTGGGTATGCGGAGGTTGGTGGTTTTGTAGGAAATAACGGTGAAGGTATAGTTATAAACAGTTACAGCACTGGCAAGGTCTCTGGCATTATAGATGTTGGTGGTCTTGCAGGGGGGAATTGGGGTAATATTTTGAATAGTTACAGCACTGGTAAGGTTTTTGCTCTTTCTTCATGTGTTGGTAGTCTAGTGGGTAGTAATGAGGGGAACATTGTTAGCAGTTATTTTGATTTAGAAACATCTGGGCAAGAAACTTCACGGAGTGAAAGTGGAAAAACAACAAAACAAATGCAGAGTAAGGCAACTTATGTCGGTTGGGATTTTGTAAATATCTGGGCAATAGAAGAGGGATTAAATTATCCTTATTTACGAGGATTAGGACCTACTCAAATTTCTACATCAACAATAGTAAAAACGAAAGAGATAAGAAATTTAGAGGAATTGAGCAAAATAGGGATAGACCCGAAATATCCCTGGTGGTGGAACTATGAGTTAATGGCAGATATAGATGCAAGTGACACAATTAATTGGGATGGAGGTAAAGGTTTTAAGCCATTGATATTATCAGGGAAATTTAATGGTAATGGGCATGTAATACAGAATTTATATATCAACCGTCCTAATGAAGATAATATAGGTTTATTTGGTATATTAGGCTATAGAGGAGAGGTTCGAAATATAAGATTAGAAGGTTGTTCAGTTGTAGGGAAAGGGTCTGTCGGTTGCCTTGTAGGAACAAATATATTTGGTAATATTATGAACAGTTATAGTAAAGGAAAAGTGTCTGGTAGTGAAAGTGTAGGTGGTCTGGTGGGGGCTAATACTAGTTATGGCACGATTGAAAAAAGTTACAGCACAGCAGCGGTATCTGGTAGTGAAGGCGTAGGTGGTCTGGTGGGGGCTAATTCGTATGGTAGTATTATGAATAGTTA
>DAOOVZ010000304.1:0-2322 GCA_035370665.1 Candidatus Hydrogenedens sp. | reverse complement strand
TTGAAATGTTTCCATATCAGTTTCCCTTATTCTGACTCAACCATTCCATTTTCCTTTAATGACACGAGGTAAGGTTTGCAAGTCGGGCAATATTTCTATGTTATTATATCCATTTTTTTCAAATATTTGTTCAACTTGCTCTTTTTGGTTATCACCGATTTCAAGGAGTAGCCAGCCACCTTCTTTTAAATATTGTTTTGCCTGTTGTGATATTTTTTGGATTGTATCTAAACCATCATTTTTAGAAAATAGTGCTAATGAGTCTTCATAGTCTTTTACTATTGATGGTAATCTGTCTCGGTCGTTTTCTGAAATATATGGTGGATTTGCCACGATAAGGTCATATTTTTCGATATTTGAAAGAGGTTGAAATAAATCACCTACTATAAATTGAATTTTGGTGTTGTATTGGTTAGCATTTTCTTGTGCAAGAGAAATCGCATCTTTGCTTAAATCAATGGCTGTGCAATCAATAGTTTTATTTACATTGAGGCAGATGGCTATTGATATGCAACCTGTGCCTGTGCATAATTCTAAAACTTTAACCTTGTTATTTCGTGAGTTTTCTATTATATTTAGTGATTCTTCAACAAGTAATTCTGTTTCAGGTCGTGGGATAAAGATTGGTGGTCTGGTTTGTATTTTGAGTCCAAAGAATTCTGTATAGCCAAGTATATATGCGATAGGTTCGTATTTTTTCCTTCTATCTATATATTGATATAGTTCAGAGGGCGGTTCTATGCTTTCTTTTACCTTGCTCAATAATTCTGCTCTGGTAATTTTTAATACATGGGCAGCAAGTAATTCGGCTTCGAAATGTGGATTGTCAGAAACGGGTTTTAACTCTTCTGAAATTTGGTTAAGAATTACCCATAGAGGAAGGGGCATAACTTTTACTTTGCAGGAGAAACTTCTGTTTCAGCGAGTCTGTCTGCCTGGTCAGCAGCGACTAGAGCGTCAATTATAGGTTGTAGTTCTCCATCTAATACTTTATCCAGTGAATACAGGGTGAGTCCGATTCGATGGTCTGTAATACGGTTTTGAGGAAAGTTGTATGTTCTAATGCGTTCACTACGGTCGCCAGAGCCTACTTGTATTTTTCTATGTTCTGACCTTGAACTTTGTTCCTCGTGCGTTTTTATGCCTAATAGTCTGGAACGAAGCACTTTTAATGCGCGAGCCTTGTTTTTATGTTGAGACCTTTCGTCCTGACAGGTTACAACGATTCCAGTGGGGACATGCGTTATTCGGACAGCCGAGTCGGTGGTGTTAACGCCCTGTCCACCATGGCCGGATGAACGATATACATCAATTTGCAAGTCCCTTGGTTCAATGTCAATATCAATTTCATTTGCTTCTGGTAATACAGCAACTGTGACGGCGGAGGTATGGATTCTCCCCTGTGCCTCTGTTTCTGGGACTCTCTGGACGCGATGGACACCACCTTCATATTTTAATTGACTATAAACGCGATTTCCTGAAATCTGGAAACAGATTTCTTTATAGCCACCGAGTTCAGTCGGATGTGAATCTAAAAGTTCTACTTTCCAGCCTTTTTTTTCTGCAAATCTTAGATACATACGGTATAGGTCAGCAACAAATAAGCCTGCCTCTTCCCCACCTGTGCCTGCTCTTATTTCTATAATTGTATTCTTTTCATCATTGGGGTCTTTAGGAAGGAGTAAGATGCGGAGTGTTTTTTCGAGTTCTATTAATTGTTCTTGAAGCGTATCTTTTTCTTCTTGTGCTAATACAAGGAGTTCTGGGTCTGTCTCCTTTCTTAACATTTCCTCTGCGTGAGCGAGATTTCTCTCTTTTATTTCAAACATTCTATATTTCTGGACGACTTCTTCCATATCCCTTTGAGTACGGACAAGTTTCCGATATGCTTCGGGGTCGCTTGCAATTTCTGGAGAAGCCATTTTTTGATTTAGTCGCTCATATTCATCTACAAGTGTAGATATTTTATCTCGCAGTAGGGTATCCATTTTGCCTTATGATAGAATAAATTAATTTTGTGTGGATTGAGATGTTTTTTGAGCAGTCTTTTTCCCGTATTTTTTCTGGAATCTCTCTACTCTTCCTTCGCTGTCCACAAATTTTTGTTTACCTGTGAAGAAGGGATGACAATTTGAGCATATTTCAACATTGATGTTTGGTTTAGTTGCACGGGTTTTAAATGTATTGCCACATGCACATTTTACAGTTGCTTCCACATAATTTGGATGGATACCTTTTTTCACTTTTATTCTCCTTTATTTAACGAGTATTTAACGAGTTATTGTCCCCCATTAAGGTTAGGAAATTATTATAACAAGAATC
>DAOOVZ010000303.1:0-2327 GCA_035370665.1 Candidatus Hydrogenedens sp. | reverse complement strand
GACCCAACCTTCGTTATTGACCAGGCTGCAGAGAAGGCACTTTTATCATTTCTGCGAGCCTCTAAACAGCCTATTGCATATTATTCTGAGGATTCAGGATATTCGACTTATGCCCGTGTGCCAAAGTATCTTTTGATTGTAGACCCAATTGACGGCACACGTGCTGCAAAAAATGGATTTGAGTGGTGCACAATTTCCGTTGCAAGCACACGCGTAATTGAGCGTCCTACATTTAAACATTTAGATAACGCATGTATCGCTGAATTAATGACAGATAGAATATTCTATGCAGAAAAAGGCGGAGGCACAACCATTTATAGTGAAGATGGGAAAAAGCGTTCTAAACTCTCAAATAATACGGATATTGAGACACTGAATTGGTCTATGACCACTCCCGGTAGACCATCCTATCTAATCTTCAATGCTGCTGGAAAACTCATTGATCTTAGCAGTTTACGCGGAGGCTTCTTTACATGCAATAGTAGTTCATATAGCCTGACACGATTGGTAACGGGACAATTAGATGCCTGTGTAGATATTGCCACTCGTTTCTATAAAGAGTTTCCAGAAGGAACACGCGACATGTTTCTAAAATCAGGGAAAGGCTCTATTATAGGTCCTGCTCCTTATGATTTATGTCCTGCCTTACTAGTTGCACAGGAAGCAGGCTGTATATTTACCAATAGTGAAGGGGACAATTTTGATAATGTCCTTCTTTTAGACACGCATCCTGAAAACTACCAGACACTTATTGCCGCTTCAAACTCTGAATTGCACGACTATCTATTAGAATTTTTCAATGAACGAATTGAACAGGTAATAAATGTTTTGAAAAAGAAAAAAGCAACAAGCCAACAATAATTTTTTATATAAAAACAGGCATGATTTAGTATTTAGTTTTGAAATATTATGGAGACAATGACGATAAACTTGGTATAATAGTAGCGGGCATTTTGGGGAAATATAAATAAGAAAAAAAAAGAAAATGAAAGGTTTTTATGTTTACAGCCAGAAGATTAGAAAAAATACCTCCTTATCTTTTTATGACACTGCGAAACAAGATTAATGAAGCAAAGGCACACGGAGTGAAAGTTATCAGCTTAGCCATTGGCGACCCTGTTGACCCAACCCCGAAACCTGTTATTGATGAACTTTGCACGACTGCTTATGACCCGGAAAATCATCGCTATCCAACGGATGAAGAATGGGGTATGAAATCCTTTAGAGAAGCAGTTGCTAATTGGTATAGACGGAGATATGGAGTCTCATTAGACCCTGCCAAAGAAATTGTAGCACTTATTGGTTCTAAAGAAGGATGTCATCATTTTGCACTTGCAGTAGTAAATCCTGGTGATACAGTTCTTGTTACCGACCCTGGTTATCCAGGCTACAAACCGAGTATCTGGTTTACTGGTGGGGAACCTGTTGTTGTGCCCGTAACCATTGAGAATGATTTTTTACCTGTTCTGGCAGATATACCTACAGAAACAGCAAAGCAGGCAAAAGCCTTCTATCTAAATTACCCTAATAATCCCACAGGTGCAACTGCTACAAAAGAATTCCTTACAGAACTGGTAGAATTCTGTAAACATTGGGATATTGCGGTCTGTTATGACAATCCATATAGTGAAATTGTTTTTGAAGGAGAAAGATTAAGTTTTCTTTCAATCCCGGGTGCTAAAGAAGTTGGCGTTGAATTAAATTCATTGTCAAAATCTTTTAATATGACGGGTTGGCGAATTGGAATGGCATGTGGAAATCCAGAAATTGTAAAGGGAATAGCAACTGTCAAAGCCAACACCGATTCAGGCATTTTTAATCCTATCCAATATGCAGGAATTGTAGCACTTAACAATTGTGATGGATTTACTCAAAAAATGCTACAAATTTATAGCCAGCGGCGTAATAAATTGTTGTCAGCCTTAGAACAATTAAATTGGAAAATACCTGTAAGTAAAGGGACTTTTTACCTCTGGGCACCTGTTCCCTCTGGGTTTACTTCGGCTGAATTCTGTGAATACATTTTTGAAAGATGTGCAATAGTATTAGCAGCAGGAAGTTCTTACGGGAAGTATGGTGAAGGATATGTTCGCTTTTCACTTACAATAGAAGAAAAACAACTGGATGAAGCGATTGAACGGATGTCGAATAACTTAAAAAATTTGTCTTTCAAATAAATTAAGCACAATATCAAAGCGATATTTTATTGCTTTGATTTTTTATATAGATAATTTTGAAATTATAAACTTTTATATATTATTAAAAGAAGGTAGTAGTAGTTATGCCTATTTTTGGTAAGGAGATACCTGAATCCCAGATATGTATCA
>DAOOVZ010000302.1:0-2344 GCA_035370665.1 Candidatus Hydrogenedens sp. | reverse complement strand
AATAAAAAAGGAGATACATAGTATTAACTTTAATGGTTGTGCTGTCATACGATAATTAACCCTTACATACTGCAATAGCATCAATCTCAACAGAGATACTTGATGGTAATTGGGACACCTGGACACAAGTCCGTGCAGGATAATTTGTTTGAAAATATTTCCCATAAACTTGATTAAACTCTGAGAACAAGGACATGTCTGTTAAAAATACAGTCATTTTAACTATATCTGAAAAATCACAGCCACATTCATTGAGTATAATTTTCAAGTTTTCCATTGTATATTCTACCTGTTCAGAGAAACTTCCTTTTATAGGACCTGAGCCATCTCGACTAAAAGGTCCCTGACCTGAAATAAATATAAATTGCCCCGCTCTAACTGCATGAGAATAGGGTCCCACAGCAGGAGGTCCATTCTTTGCTTTTATATATTCAATGTCCATTTTATAACTCCTGTTTTTAAGTAGCAACAGTATATTCTTATTTATTTGTTTCTTTTACAATATCAATTATATTATACATACATCACATTATATCTTCTCATATATCCTATTTTAACGCAAAACGACTCGAATAGGGAATTGTTTTACAATGCGATGGAAATTTATTGACCAATTTAGAGGTTTTGCCATTGTTAGTATGATATTTGTAAATATTTGTAATGAGTTTACAGTTTCTCCTTACTGGCTAAAACACCATAAATACGGATTTACATTTGCAGATTTCGTAGCACCTTCATTTATATTTATTGTAGGTTTTTCATACAGATTATCATTAAAAAAGTCATTAGATAATTTGCCCATAAACGAGGTTAGGAAAAAATTTATAAGAAGATATTTAATAATTACCTTTCTTGGTTTTATATATGGTCATTTTGATTTTTATGTATCTGTCTGGGATGCTCTTACAGATATAGGGATTGCTGGTTTACTACTATATCCTTTTGTGGGGAAACCCGGTTGGCTTATACTTTTATCAGGGACAGTCTACTTGGTTGTATACCAGGTTTTGTTCTCATTCACAAGTTATGGCAATTGGCTTATGGAAAATTCCATTGATGGTGGGCCATTAGGTCCTTTGAGTTGGGCATTTATTTTGGCGTATGGCGCCTTTTGTGCAGTTTACTTTGAAAGAGATAAAGCCACTTTGTCCTTATCAACATTCTCTATATGGCTATTCAGTGGCATTTTTTTGACTGTATTAGGATGGCTTCTTGCAAATCCAATTTCCAGTTTATTGCCTATATCTTTACCATTCACACAAAAGGGAATGACCGTTTCTTATGCTATCTTCTCTTCGGGTTTATGTAGTATTGCTCTCTGCCTGTTCTATGCAATAAATGAAAAACTAAAATTTGTTATAAATCCTTTAACAACTATGGGCAGGAACCCTCTGGTATTATATTTCCTTCAGGCAGTTCTCGTATTAATTACAATTTTGCTGCTTCCTGAGAATATTAAAAACCATATTATTACACCATACCTTTCCTCTCTTGGTATACTACTAGTATGTTACGCTGTTGCTAAAACACTTGAAATAAAGTCTATGTATATAAAAGTATAATTTAACTCAAAAAGTAGGAATATAACTATGCTACATCTAATTATTGCAATAAGTTTTGTAATCTCTGAACCTATTTTTGAAAAGGAAAATATTTTTGTTCCGAATGAAAAACATAATCACGGGTCAAGCATTGTTGAAACTCCGGAAGGCAATTTGTTGGCTGTATGGTTTCATGGCTCTGGCGAGAGAAATAGTGATGATGTAATGCTGCAGGGCGCACGCAAAAAAATAGGAACAAATCAATGGTGTGAGCCTTTTCTAATGGCAGACACTCCTGACCTGCCTGATTGCAATCCTGTCCTTTTCATAGACCCGCGAAATGTCTTATGGCTATTCTGGATTACCGTTCAAGATAACCAATGGGGAGGTTCACTTTTAAAATACCGACTCTCTACGGATTATGAAAATAATGTGCCTCCGGTATGGAAGTGGCAAGATGTAATCCATGCCCGACCGCTAAACCTTGAACAAAAATTTTTAGAAGTGATTGAAAAAGGACAACCTGCTATAGATTTATTGGCTACTATCGAACCTAAATTAAAAGAAGAAATTGAGTTTGCTAAAAAGGCGGCTCAAACGAAACTTTCTCAAAGATTGGGATGGATGACCCGTATTCATCCAATAATGGTTACAGAAAAAAGAATGATGTTAGGATTGTATTCCGATGTATTTAATTGTTCATTAGCAGCATTTACAGAGGATTGGGGAGAACATTGGTTTTTTAGCAATCCGATATTAGATATGGAAATAAAAAACATCTCAAACATTCAACCGAGTTTTGT
>DAOOVZ010000301.1:0-2391 GCA_035370665.1 Candidatus Hydrogenedens sp. | reverse complement strand
CCTACAAAGGGAAATTTCTATTGACTTAATTGACCTCGAATCTTTGCGGAAAGCAACAGAAGAGCGGCGTGGTACCAATGCTGTTTTAAGGATGTCCCTCAAAGAATGTATAGAAACAGCATTGACACAGAACCCTGATATTATTGTGAGTGGATTAGAACCCAAAAAGGCTCAGGCAGACCAATTAACTGCAAGCGGCATGTTCGACCCATTCTGGCAAACTACGGCTCAATACAATTATGCGTCCATTATTGCCAGTCAGGAGATTCAGGCTTATGCAAGAATCAACAGCGTTGAGACCCACCAGACCTTAATTGATACAAGTGTAGGTGGAAAACTTAAACTGGGCACGCAATATGCCATAACTTTCAATTCCACAATTGAGGAAACCTCTTTCTCAGATTTTACGAAAGATTATGCTGGAAGAATGTTATTTACACTGACCCAACCCTTACTTAAAGGCTTTGGCATTAAGGTAAATACTGTAAATATTGAGATGGCAAAAAAATCTGAAAAGGCTGGGGAAGCAAAATTAAAAATAACCGTGATGAATACAGTTGCTGAGGTTATTAAAGCATATTGGGATTTGGTCGGTGCAATGGAAAATATTAAAGTTCGGGAGGAATCATTAGCCAATGCGGAACGACTTTTATCTATTAGTGAGAAACGAAGAGAAATAGGCACTGCTGCGGATATAGAAGTCTTACAGGCAAAGGCAGGTGTTGCGACAAGACAGAGCGAATTGGTGGCTGCTCAAGCACAACTGGAAAGTGCCTCAGATATATTAAAAAATTTACTTTTAATGAGAGAGGGTGACTTATTTTCTAAAGTTCTTATTGTCCCAACCGACAGACCGCACAGTTTTGAAAATGAAAGTTTTGATGTATCTAAACTTGCTCCCAATGTTGATGAATCTGTTGATAAAGCAATAAAAAATCGCCCTGAAATCGCTATGGCTAATCTGCAAATAGATATAGCAGATTTACAGGTAATGCAAGCAAGAAATGAGATGTTGCCTCAATTGGATATTGTTGGTAGTTATGGACAAGGTGGCAGAGACCGTTCTGTATCAAAAATGTTTTATGGAATTCGTGATGATGATGAGACTTATTACACTTACGGCATAAAGGCAACAGTTCCTATTGGAAATCGTGCAGGTAGAGGTGCTTTCCAGAGGGCTCGCATCACTAAACGAGAAATGGAGGAACAGAAGAAGAAGATTGAACAAACTGTTATGATGGGAGTCCATCTTGCTGTGCGGAATGTAGAAACGAACCGAATCCTGGTGGAAAGCAATCGGCAAGCACGGAAATTGCAAGAAGCAAATGTTATTGCTGAGGAAAAACGGCTTAAATTGGGAGTTAGCACCAGTTGGCGTGTATTACAGGTGCAAACAGATTATACTATGGCAAAAACGATGGAACTACAGTCGCATATTTCTTATGAAAAAGCACTTACAGACCTATACCTCGCAGAAGGGACTATATTAGATAACATGGATATTGAAATTAAAACTCCAGATACAGAAGTACCCATCTCTTACGGCGAGAGTATAAAACCTCACTGGGAATAACACAAATTCAATATAGTCTATAACTTTCACATCAAGTCTTCTGAAAAAGACATCTTTATATTACAATGGGATACTATCCAATACTTTCTGGGCATGTCCTTCCGGTTTAACATTTTTCCATATCTTCACGACTTTACCATCAGGACCGATGAGAAAAGTGCTACGAATAATCCCTTCAGTTGTTTTGCCATACATATTTTTCTTACCCCACGCTC
Organism: Candidatus Hydrogenedens sp.; assembly: GCA_035370665.1. Taxonomy (GTDB): domain Bacteria; phylum Hydrogenedentota; class Hydrogenedentia; order Hydrogenedentales; family Hydrogenedentaceae; genus Hydrogenedens. Next base: position 603 of record DAOOVZ010000301.1, on the reverse strand, counting down.
CATACTTCTCTGCAACCTTATGTCCTTCATCTGAAAGCAAATGAAAACCAATTTGATACTTATCTGCAAAGGCACAATGTGAATCTAATGAGTCAGGGCTTACACCTAAAACTACTGCATTCTTTGATTCAAACTGAGGTGCTAAATTGCTGAAACTTCTGGCTTCCAGAGTGCAACCTGGAGTGTCATCTTTTGGATAGAAATAAAGCACAACATATTTACCGCGAAAATCAGATATTTGGATTTTCTCACCTTGATGGCTTTTTAAGGTAAACTCAGGAGCAATATCCCCTTCATTAACAGATAAACTTTTTTGCTTTGTCATAAATTTATCTCCTTATGTTCTAATTCACTTCCAAAATAAACAAGACATCCCTGTAAATAATTCCTTTAGATATAAGTCTTTTTGTATACTTTGTATAATTTATATAATAATATTCCTGTTCGCTATACCATAGCCAGAATCTTTGTGCACGAAGAATCGTGCCCCTACAATAACATGAAAAATATCAATTTGTGATATGTTATAAATAAAACAATGGAATATTATATACCCTTAATATAGTTTATTTCTGAAAGGAATAAGAAAAATAAATCAAATAG
>DAOOVZ010000300.1:0-2407 GCA_035370665.1 Candidatus Hydrogenedens sp. | reverse complement strand
AGAACTAATTAGGATTTTTACTTCTCAACCTTCCGCTACAAATAATCCTGATCTTCTTTCAAGGTGCGAAGCGATTCGTGAAGTTTTTTATATGTCCTGGCCTATTGTGTTAGGTTCGCTTTCCTTTACAGTAATGGAGTTTTGCGATAAATTTATGGTGGCGCAGTTAGGGACAGTTCCTTTAGCAGCAGTAGGTTCTGGAGGGGTATGGTCATATACAATGAGCACATTGCTTCTGGGTATTGTCGGTTGCACAGGGACTTTTGTCGCTCAATCTTATGGTAAAGGAAAATTGGAAGACTGTGCAAAGTATACATGGCAGGGAATCTACATGGCTTTCCTCTCACTTTTTCTTGCAGGTGTATTGGCAATTATCTCAGACGAGTTGTTTTTATGGATGAAGCACAGTCCAGAAGTCACACATCAAGAACTGATTTATTTTCGTATTCGGCTTTTTGGTTATTTCCCGATGGCAGTTGGTTATGCGCTATCTTCATTTTTCCCATCAATTAGTAGACCCCGTGTGCCAATGTATGCTGCAATATTAGGTAATGTTATAAATCTTGGACTTAATTATCTTTTAATCTATGGGAAGTTTGGTTTTCCTCGTATGGAAATCGCAGGTGCAAGTCTGGCAACAGTTATTTCTCAATGGATACAGACTATCATGCTTTTTGCTATGTTCTTATCACCAGGGCTACATCAAAAATATGGGACACGAACTTATTTTCACTTTGATTTCCGTCGAATGAAAGAATTATTCCGCATAGGTTTACCGGTAGGTCTGGCTATGTTTTTAGATATTTTTAATTGGAGTATATTTACGGGTTTTATTATAGGTCGTTTTGGAGATGTATCCCTTGCGGCACATAATATAGCCATTAGTTTTATGCACTTGTGTTTTATGCCAGCAGTTGCAGTTAGTATTGGCGTTTCCGCGATTGTGGGACAATGGTTAGGAAGGAGACAGATTCAAGTAGCAAAGCAAAGAGTGCATGTATCACTTTTTTTGTGTATGGGTTATATGGTCACAATGGGATTTCTTCTTGCTGTGTTTGGAGAGAGATTGATTTATCATATATTTAGTAAGGACACTGAAGTGGTTCAATTGGGACATCGCCTGTTAATTTTAGCGGCACTATTCCAGGTATTCGATGCTATGAACATTACCTGCTCAGGTGCATTACGCGGTGCAGGGGACACACATTGGGTAATGTGGGCAATGGTGATTACGGCATATTGTTTTTTCCTTCCTCTTGCTGTTGTTATGGGAATTGTATTAGGATGGGGAGCGCTGGGTGCATGGGTCTCCGCAACACTTTACACGATTGTTTTAGGTCTGGTTTTAATTGGACGATTCCTCTCTGAACGCTGGACAAAAATTATAATATTTTCTGACAGTGAGATAACTGCTGAATAATTGCGTGATAATGAATAGAAATACTATCAAGATGAATAAGAGCCCTTTTATCTTATATCATTCTATTTGTTTATATATGTAGTCATAATAACAATTTGTAATAAATAGGATTTGTATTGATAAGATACCATTTGCAGATAAAGATTAGCCATACTTGTTTTATAATAATAATGGGGTCAAGTGTATTTCTGTGCTTATTGTCTTATGCACAATCTGGGATAATTCGGGTTGGATTTCAATCAAGTGTTTCTGTCGTTTGTCGCCCTTCTTATCAGATTTTTCTTGAATGCTCTGCTATCTCAGGAAAACCATTAAATCAAGTGCTGTATTCTGTATTAGCAGATACTGCGGAAGCACAAAAATATGCAGGACTGCGTTCTGTGGCTATTCCTTTGAATAGAATTAAGATTACTCTTTATCCACAGATTTTCTGGTTGCTATTTGAACAGGACCCAAAGGATACAGATGGCTGGTTACACATTATTCCTGAGGGATATTCTTTTGACAGTAATGCCTTAAACCTTTGGTCAATAGCCTTAACCGGCACATCGCAGCATGCAGCAGATGTGTTAAAGCATCCTAAAAACATGAGAAAGAAGTTGCCCCTATCTGCCGGTGGCGAGATTTTTTTCCCCGCAAATTATTTAACTCCTGAACTAAAAGAAAAAATTTTGAAATTGAAAGCGAAGCCATTGAAAGTATCGGAAGTTATTTTGGAACCTATGGATGTTCCGGATAGTGAGTTTGCAGAGATAGATGCTTCCATTAACAATGGCACAACATCAAAAAGCCTTCAATATGGCAAAGATACTGAGGGAGAATATGCCGTGTATTCTTTGAAGCATGGAGAAACCTTGTATCGTGTTGTTGTTAGGTTTACAGATTACTTCGAAAATAGGGAAATACTACAAGCGTGTGAGATTATCAAGCGTAGAAATAAAATATTAAATGAGCGAACTATTGAACCCGATACAAAGATAAAAATTC
>DAOOVZ010000299.1:0-2507 GCA_035370665.1 Candidatus Hydrogenedens sp. | reverse complement strand
ATCAGTCCGCTTTCTTCTGCTATTTGTGTTGCGTTTACTTTTACTAAATTGTAAGTTTTGGGAAAATCATATTCTATATTTGGAGGTGTGTTTAATATTAACCAGCCGTTATCTTTTAATCCATAGGTGACATTTGTTGATTTTAATAAGGTATTGTCAAGAATAACGACAATATCCGGGAATTCGATTTGACTAAAATCGCAGATAGTTTCTTTGCTCAATTTCGTGGTAGCAATCACAGGTGCGCCTCGTCTTTCTGCACCAAAGAATGGGGCTGATGTCACACCCTGATACCCTGCAAGAAATCCTGCAACGGCTAAAATTTTTGCGGCTGTTACAGCGCCCTGACCTCCTCTACCATGCCAGCGGATCTGAATCAGTCTGTCTCTTTTATAGTTCTTAAAATATGACAAAACCTCGTCATTTTCTAACATTAAATTTTAACCTACTTATCTAAAAATAAAAAATAGAAATAAAATAAAAAATTTAAGTAATTACAATTTAAAATTTAACATTATTGATAAGCAATTTGCAAAAATGAAATTATATATAAAGATAATATGTAATTTTATTGTCTATCTCAATATCAAAAGATAGTCCTCAAATCTTTTAGCGGACAGGAATGATTTTAGATATGTCTAAATCTTATTTCGATAAAGGTTTTGGTGGATAGATAATCTCATTCCTTCCTTATTGAGGTTTCCATCAAGAAATTTGTCAATTTCTTTAATAATTTGTTCAGAATCTACGAAAATTTTTGGAAAATCTATTTTCAATACTTCCAGAATAGGATTTTGAGATAGAATTTTTAAGGTCTGGTTAATGTGCTTCTCAAAAATAGATTGTAATTTATCTGATTCTATAAGTTTTATTGAAAGTTTATCTTGATTTTGTATCATATTCCTCTGGGACATGATAACTTCTGGCAATGGTCTTAATAAAAAAATTATCTTTGCAGGGAAAGGTATACTTATTTGTGATAAGATTGGCGAGACAATTTTTACAGCATGGCCTTTATATGATTCAAGCCAGGAAACATCTTTTGTTTCTGGTAGGTTTTTAATCCGTTTGTGCTCAAAATATCCCAGAGGATTGTTATTGTTGGGGGGTCTGTCTAAATCATATAAGATAGGAATACCTCCTGCACTTAACATCTGCATAAGCAGTGAAGTTCCAGAGCGGGGCAACCCTGATACTATAATTAGATAATCTCTAACCATTGATATTTCTCTGTATAGTTGTTATATTTCATTATACCCAATCGTTAAATTTGGGAAATATTTTGTATAATATAGTGTTTATTTATTAATTATAGGAAAAGACGACATGAAAAATATAAAAGTTAAAAAATATGGTAGTTGGGTTATCCTTTTGATTTTAATTTGTTCTATTACACACATAGGTTGCGTTACCTCTTCAGTGGGAGGGACTTTACAAACGCAGATATTCCAGGCAAAAGCAAAGGTAATTCCCGCATTGGTTCATTTGAATCCCATTAAACCCGTATACACATTAGGAAAAAAGGAGGAAGTCATCGTTATTGGCAGTGGATTCATTATTTCTGAAGATGGCTATGTAGTTACCAATGAACATGTGGTAGGTGAAAGTAAAGAGGTGAAATGTATATTGAGTGATAAGCGAGAAATAGAAGCAGAAGTAGTAGGGACAGACCCTTTTACTGATGTAGCAGTTCTACGACTACCACCAGAGGAGAAGTATCCATTTGTGGTAATGGGTAATTCTGACGATGTAAAGACAGGTGAGATTGTGCTTGCTATGGGTAGTCCGCATGGGCTTGCTCGTTCCGTATCTATGGGCATTGTCAGCATGACTGACCGATATTTAGAGGACCAGCGAGGCGTTATCTCTATGTTTAATAATTTTATACAGACAGACGCAGCAATAAATCAGGGGAATAGTGGTGGACCATTGGTTGATTTAAAGGGTGAAGTTGTCGGTATCAATTCAAGGATGTTGATAGGTGCGGAAAATGTAGGTTTTGCTATTCCTATTAATATTGCCAGAGATGTTGTGCAAAATATTATCAAAGATGGAAAGGTGCAAAGGAGTTGGCTGGGATTAAATCTACAAGAAATGAAGGCTATAACAGAAGATACACATAAACAGGGCGTTGTTATATCTGATGTTGAAATTGATTCTCCTGCGTATAAAGTTGGGATTCAACCGGGAGATATATTAATTGCAGTTAATAATGAGCCCGTTCATGCTCGATTTCAAGAAGATTTACCTTCTGTCAGGAGAAAACTTGCTGACCTCGATGTTGGGAAAGAGGTAGAACTGACTATTTTGCATGGGGATAAAGAAGAAAAGAAGGTCGTTATACCAGAAGTATATTCTCCATATAAAGGGCAGGAGATTGAATTTTCAGAATGGGGCTTTACTGCTTCTGAGATTACTAATGAAATGATGAAACGACTACGAATCTCACATAAAAACGGCATTTATATATCCGGGGTCCAAGATGGCAGCATTGCAAAAATATCGGG
>DAOOVZ010000298.1:0-2512 GCA_035370665.1 Candidatus Hydrogenedens sp. | reverse complement strand
CCAACATCGTTCTCTGTCTGAAACCAACTCGGATTAATTGCCCATCCAAAGTATACATACGGATGTTCATATACCTCACATGGTTCAACAATTCCGTTATTATGGACTGAAAGACCATTGAGCGATATATGCCCTTCTTCTAATGCTTCCTGATAAGTTGTTGCAGGATTTTTGCCTTCATCCCACAATTCCAGAGCAGGTCCTGCAAACGGTGAACTGGGACATATCAACACTTGATAATCGTTCAAATACTCAGGATATAAAACCTCCATATCCATCATAGTTGCAAGTCCTATTGTCGGTGTTCCATCGCAATTTGTGGACTTGATAGGTGGAAATCGTTCCCCTTTTGCCTCGTTTGCATACATCTTCAAAGCCAATCCTATTTGTTTCAGATTGTTTGCACACGACGAACGGCGTGCCGATTCACGGGCTCGTGCCAGAGCCGGGAGCAATATCGCAGCGAGTATGGCTATAATTGCAATCACTACGAGTAATTCTATAAGTGTAAAACCATGCTTTTTCATAGATTAATCCTTTCAAATTAAATAATAATACAAATAATAAGAAAATACAAACATTTTGAGAGAAAAGTCTTAGATAAATACTAAATATTGTAGAATGTGTAGTTAAACAATTACAGGAGGGGCACGAGATAAGAAAAGAGGATAATGTTTAATAGGAAGGAAATATTCAATCGGAGTATAGCCACTATTAACAAACAGCACAAGTGACAAATGCAATATCAAGATAGCAATAGCAGTTATTTGTAGAATAAACCAGCATATAGGACAGGATTCTTCAGGAAAAACAATTGTAGGGATTTTATGGTCAAAGGTCAAATGGTGATGATGAAGAAAAGAAGAAAATAAATGCAAACATAGCACTACCAAGAGTAATGCTATGGATACTTTCAGAGTTTGTGTCTGTTTATTTAAGTTGAGATTCTTCATTTTATTCGTATTACATTGTAATACCCATTATAACAAAAAATATGAACTATATCAATAAATATACATACTCTCTGAAAGTTTAGAATATTGGTGCAATAAGTGAAACAATATGCTTAGATATAATATAAATAGCAGGGTTTATTTGCGAATATCAGTGTGATAGTATTAGAGAATTATTCAAAAAGGAAGTATTATGAATAAGCGATTACAAAAATTTTGTTTCATTTTTTTACTGTTCAGTTTCATTCTTTGTTTTGGTCCTATAACTATTATTGCGGAAGACCTCCCACAGAAAGAGTTGTGGCTTCAGAAGTTCAAATTTGTCCCTGTAGAATCGGGTGAAGCAGTCCCCAAAAACATAATAGATGTCTCAGAAATTCATTTTTCTGTTAAAATAGATTTGCCTGTCAGGCAGTTAGTCCGAATTTCTGTGCCTTTTCCTTATGGATTTATGAAGCCGACAGGTAAGGTATATTTAAATTCACAGGGGACAGAGATTTTGGCGGATTGTCGTGTGCTTACCACCTACGGAGGCAGTGAAAAGTATATCCGCAGAGCCATGCTCTCTTATGTAGATGAATTTAAGGGGTCTGAGAAGCAATACACAGTTGTCCGCAAGGAGTATGAAGAGTTACCGCAGAAAAGTGATAGGCAACCACTACAAATAGGTGGTAATACATTTAACTTTGATGGGTCGAGAATAATTGTTGAAAAGGATGGAACAAACAGATTTATTTTTTCAGTCATTTCTCCACAGTCAAATACATCGGCACAGGAAACAAAGGAGGAAATTATTGAACGGGGTGAGCACTATTTGTGGGTTCGATGGTTACAGTGGGATGAACAGTTTCCTAAAATTGTAGAATTGCGTGCAAGTTCAACAGGGCAATTTGCTATTCGTGTGCTCCTTCAACGATGGGCAAAGGAGGATGGCTATGCACCTGAATTTGGGATAGGAATAGAAGGTGATGGGAGTCTGTCAAAGACAATAGAAGGGAGTAATAATCAGGTTGAGAATACATGGACATACGACTTGAATACAGGTAAGGAAATCTCATTTTTGGCAGACAATCGTAAGATTTGTTTTCCAGATGCAGCGGCATGGCGCAAAGGCATTATAAGTGGTGAAAAAATGGATACAGGCTGGAAAATTGTCTATCTGCGAAGTAGAGATATTGATAAAGTGCCACATCAACCAATGGCATGGCGAATGGCAAATGTATATGTGGGTCATTCTGAATTGCCTGCCTGGAACGAATTGTTAGAACCCCCTGTAATACCCGATTTCCCTGTGTCTTTGTGCAGGGCTGTATATGACTTTGATAAATGTCCTGAACCTGAAAATGAAGTTTTGCGTGAGGTCGTTCGCTGGCATAGGAACGCTATGGCGATAACACGACTGTATGGCGATGACTTCGGGAATATCAGCACTATGCCCCAGAATGCTGTTTTTGGTATGAATCGTCTTAATCACAATACGGAAATTTTTTATGAATATTTAAGAACATGCGACGAAAGCATAAGAAAAACCTTTATGCTTTGGTGTCAAAACTATGCAC
>DAOOVZ010000297.1:0-2532 GCA_035370665.1 Candidatus Hydrogenedens sp. | reverse complement strand
CACAGCAAGAATTTGATTCTTTGAATGCACAAATAAGTGAGAAGCAGGCTGCCTTGCAAGCGATTGAAGCAGATATTGCTGCAAAGAATGAACAATTTGCAGCCGCTCAGGAGGCTTATGAGAATTTGATTAATGAGACAGAAATTGTAAAAGCTCGTCAAACAGGTCTATTAGCAGAAATAGAGAGACTCACTAATCAAGTAGGCAAACTTGAAGAAGCCAATGCAAGAAGTTTGGCAATTAAGGAATCTTTCTTACTTGATATTGATAAATTAATTATACAGATTAAAGAGTCATTGCCACTTACCCCTGAAAAATATTCTTTGCGTGAACGATTAGCACGGGCAGAATCTTTAAGGCAGAAGGCTGAATCTGCAAGTTGGGTTACACCAGAACTGCAACAGGAGTTTACAAAATTGTATTTAGATGAACTTGATTTGGCAAAACGGCAAGAATATTTTTATGCAAAAATCAATGTAAAAGATTCATTGGGTATACCCACAAATAAATGGGCTGAATGCTTAATGAAAGGTTCTTGGGGTGTCTATTATCGAACCCTTGATGGAAAGAATATTGGCGTTTTTCAGAACATTAAACCGAATTCCATTACACCGGTCTGGGGGCTTCAAGAAGGACTCCCTCCCTCAGTAGTTGCACAGATTGAACAAGAAATTGTTTCTGCAAGACCTCCAGACTTTGAACGAGTAGTCGTTAAACTTGCAGAAAAACAAGCGTTTACAGAACCAAAATCAAAAATACAGAAATTGTATAGTTCTATTGATTAATTAGTATCCAATAAGATTAAAAAGCCTACTTTTATTACCATTAAAGGTAGGCTTTTATATTAAGTAAAAAATGATGCCGATAATAATGCCGAGGCAAATGCGATAAATTCCGAAAATTTTGAAATCGTGGGTTTGTATATATTTTAAGAATAGAGCAATAACCAGATACGCCACTATAAACGAGATTATAGACCCCCATATTAGTAAAGCCCACTCTCCTGCGGTAAAATCCAAACCATTTTTCATTAGTTTTAATCCTGCTGCTCCCGTCAGAGTAGGAATGGCTAAATAAAAGGAAAATTCTACGGAGATACTCCTTGTAGCACCGAGTAACATCGCACCGATAATAGTTGCTGCTGACCTTGAAACACCTGGAACCATTGCTACACACTGAAATATACCCACAGCAAGACAAAACCATATTGTCATCTCTGATACATTGGAACAGCCCTTACTTCCAATTTTCAATCGTTCTATCCAAATTAAGACAATTCCTCCAATGATGAGAGAAATAAGGACAGTAGTAGGATTGAAAAGGTAATATTCAATTATATCATCAAATAGAAATCCAAAAATGGCCGCAGGTATAAATGCAACACATATCTTAAACCAGAGTAAAAACCACTGCTTCAATTCACTTTGACTTCCAAGAGGTGGTAGTAGGGTTTTATAAAAATATAATAGCACTGCCAATATTGCGGGGAATTGAATAACTACCAAAAAAGTATCTTGGAAAGCCTTATCCCTCTGCAAGGAAAGCCACTGTTCTGCAATAATCAGATGCCCGGTGCTACTAATAGGTAAAAATTCTGTAATCCCTTCAATAATTGCAAGAACTGTAGCATTTATAAAATCTTGAACCATTTAAGATATTCTTCCTTTCTACTTTTTATTGGCAATAATAATCTCTACTTCTTTGGGCGCTTTAAATTGTGTTCTTATTTTACCTTCCTTATCCTTTTCGTGCCGCACTGAGATAATTCCAAAAGGCGTCGGCACAGTCCCTTCTGCAAAATTTAGAGACTCACCTAAATATGGTGTAATTTTTACCTTTTTCCATGACGGGGCAATTGATTGAACTCCGAGAATATGTTGCATTAGCCATGTCGTCGGACCGGAAGCCCAACCGTGACAAAGGCTGTGTCTCAATCCTATATAACAGTGTTCTCCAAAATCTCTGTGAATGCTTTTTCTACCATCAGGGACAATCTCGTCAATAGGCACAGGATTTTCATCTAACCAGTGAGTATCAAAATGTTCCCAAAAAGTTGTAGCACCCATTTTCAACATAGGACCCCAATAATTTTTAATTAAATCTAAGCCGCCTGACAAATCACCTGCCATAGCCCGTGCTTGTAGCACATAAAAACCGTAGAAGGTGGACAAACCTGACAATGGGTCTTTTTTGAAACATTCTTCATTTACTTTTACTGGGTCTTCTAATCCTGCAATAACAGCCAGAGCATGAGACTGCTTACTTTGATGCTCTGGTAAATTATAGTTTTTCATTTGCGTTCTGGTTTTGGAACATTGATTCGCTAAATCAGATTCATTTAGTTCATGCAACAGATTTTCTGCACAGTTCAAAGCCCAATAAAGAAGGGCTTGTAAACCTGCATGGATAGCGTCTTTATTTTCAGCCGTGCTCCAATCTAAAAACCTTGTTTCAGGCAAAACCTCTTTTCCATTTGCATCAACACATTGAATAATTTGTTGTGTTAAGCCTTTTAAGTATCCCCTTTGTTGT
>DAOOVZ010000296.1:0-2532 GCA_035370665.1 Candidatus Hydrogenedens sp. | reverse complement strand
GCACTTATTAGTAACAGGCAAACTCTGGGATACCCTTTTCGACATTGAACTTGTCCTTAAATAAAAATGTAATAGAATTTTAATTTTGGGGAATTAGGTTCAATTCTTGTTGTGGGACTTCTCGCCACATATAACGGATACGGTTATAACGGAAATTATATTCAGGATTACCTCCGATTTGACAGGAATAAAACAGGTAAATGATATTTTTATTTTCTTTCTGCATTACGAGAGCCTCTGGCACATGGGTTGCCGGGGTATCAGGGTCAGGTTCAATGTAACCTAATAATTGCCAATTGATACCATCTTTTGAAACTGCCTCTGTAATTTTTCTCCCTTTCCATTCATGATTTTCATATCCGCCAGGGTCGGCATAAGCGTAATAAATTTTATCTACTTTAACCACATCCGGGTTAGGAAATTCCCATAGGCAGGGATTTTCACCTACACGGATTAATTTCCAATCCTTTGCATTTAGAAAATCCTTTTGATTTTCAGCATAGCCCATTGCTGTTCCACGATTTGTCCAGTAGTCAAACCAGATTTTGAATTTGCCTTCCTCAAACATAATTGATGGACGATGATAGGTGCCGTATAAGGTAACATCGCCGGCTTTGTCTTTACCTCCTAATTCTCCTGTATAAGCCAATATAGGTTTTTCTGAGCGATTCCAATGAATACCATCATCAGAAACCGCACCCATTACACAATAATAATCGCCATCCGTATCATTGGGAGTATTTGCAGGAATGCGGTCTTTGTCATGTCCCGTAGCACTATACGCCATATAATATTTCCCATTTACTTTAATCACAGATGGGTCGCCATTATGCCATTCGTCAAAATAAGTTCCAGTCGGACTAAACAACGGTCCCCATAGTTCAGGGTTACCTGTGTTGTCCCAGGAGTTATTACCTTTGTAAACTTCCCAGGGTCCGTCAATTTGTTTCGCTCGTGCTGCAAAAATGGCATCGCAGCCCTTAAAGTCCGTCACATTAGCATTACAATCCTTCACAGCCCAGCCAAAAAACCATGCCTTAAAAGGATAGTCAGTATCAGGCTCGTAAAGGACATGAAAGTTATACATATTTCCAAATCCACTTAAAATATCCTTATAATTTTTATGCCATAATTCAGAACGATTATTTGGTTGAAGAGATGTTGAAGTTTGACAAAAAGAAAAATGACATAGCAGAATTACTGTGAGTAAAATAAAAGAGTTAAGTTTTGAATGAATGTGAGAACTTTTCATTTTTAATTTTTCCTTTGTTATAGTTTAGTTGGTTAAAAATACCAGGATTATGTAAATAGGATACTTTTTTGGGATAATAATGTCAATTGTGTATAGAAAATGCTAATGGTATTTTTTTGCGAAGATTATAATTTAAACTTTTTAAGAAGGAGCATTTTGTATGTCTAAAAAAGTAAGAGTAGGTATTATTGGTTGTGGTGCTATAACAGAACGGGTTCATGTGCCGGACTATCATGCTTGTCCGCAGGCTGAATTGGTTGCTTTTTGCGATGCACTGAAAGATAAAGCAGAGGCATTAGCGAAACAGTTCGCCCCTGAAGCCCGCATTTACACGGATTATAATAAGATGCTCAAAGATGGTGGGATTGACGCCGTTTCAGTATGTCTTCCGAATATTTATCATGGACCGGCAACTATTGCAGCAATAAATGCCGGTTGTCATGTTATGGTAGAAAAGCCAATGGCAACCAGTCTTGAAGAGGCACAACGAATGATTGATGCAGCAAAGAAAAAGGGGGTATTGTTGCTTGTGGACCAAAGTCAGCGAAGATATCCGGAACACCGCAAAGCAAAGGAAGTTGTGGATAGTGGTATTTTAGGTAAAATTTTGCATGTGTCAGCAATGTTTGGTCATGGAGGTCCGGAAGAATGGAGTCCGACGGGAAAATGGTTCTTTGATAAGAAACAGGCTCGATTTGGTGCAATGGCAGATTTAGGTGTTCATAAGGCGGACTTGATTCGTTTCCTGACAGGCAAAGAAGTGGCAGAGATTAGTGCGTTTTTTGCATGTCTGGAAAAATCAAATGCGTCAGTGGAAGATAACTTTGTATCAGCATTGAAGTTTACTGATGGCACCGTAGGCACTCTGTCAGCATCATGGACGGTAAAAGGGATGTCCGCAGATTATATTATTCTCCATTGTGAGCGAGGGAGTCTCCAGGTAGGATTGAACCCAGAGAAGCCTGTGGTGGCAAATCTTGTGAAACCTTTGTGTGATATAGTATTTCCATTGCCAAAACCGTATAGCAATGTGAGTTGGGGCATTGATATTGGTGGTGCATTTGTGCGTGCAATATTAGGGCTGGAAGAGCCTTTCTGCACAGGTGAAGAAGGTAAGAAAGCATTAGAAATTATCTTAGCAGCAGAAAAATCTGCTTCAACAGGTAGGGCTGTCAAATTAAAGCACTAAGGCAAAAATAGGTGTGTTATGACTTATACGACAGGAGAAGTGAAAACTGTTTGGGTCAAATTGAGTGGTCACGCATACCCGATTCATATCG
>DAOOVZ010000295.1:0-2578 GCA_035370665.1 Candidatus Hydrogenedens sp. | reverse complement strand
CACTGGCATGGTATTGCAGCCGTTCTTGCTGCACAAGCAGGTAAAGACATTTATGTTGAAAAGCCATTGTGTATATCTCTTCAAGACGATATGAAAGTCCGTGAAGCAATCAAGAAACATAACCGTATTTTTCAGTTTGGAACACAACAACGCTCCGATGAAAAATTCTTGTTTGCTTGCGAACTGGTGCGAAATGGCTATATCGGCGAAATTAAGAAAATTCGGGTTGGTGTTCCTTATGGAATGGTTGGACCTGTATGTAAAGAAGAACCCGTTCCGGAAGGTATTGATTATGACATGTGGTTAGGACCTGCCCCTACTGTTCCTTATTGCACAGAGAGGATTATCCGACCAAACTGGTATCACATTTCCGATTATGCTATGGGATTTATTGCTGGCTGGGGAATCCATCATGTTGACATTGCCCAATGGGGACATGGAAACGACGATAAATCTGGACCCGTCCAATATGAAGGCGAAGGCGAATTTCCAAAAGAGGGCGTATGCGATTGTGCTATGTTCTGGGATGTTCAGGCAAAATATGCCGATGGAATTATACTCCATTTCACAAGCGAGCAGACCGATAAGAAAGAACCCAATTTAAATCCACATGGTATCACTTTTGAAGGGACAGAAGGAACCGTCTTTGTCCGACGCGAAACAATGAATACCAATCCTAAATCACTTATGGATATAAAGTTCAAGCCAACGGATATTCGTCTGTATCAGAGTAAAAACCATTTGCAGAACTTTATTGATTGTGTCAAAACCAGAAAACAAACCGTTTGTCCAATTGATGTGGCAGTCCGTTCCAATCATATATGCTTATTAAGCGATATTGCTATTCGAACAGGCAAAGTTATTCATTGGGACACTGAAAAAGAAACTATTACAGACCCTGTCCAACTACCCGATAATGTGCAGAAACTCATTCACCGTCCAAAAAAATCCCCCTGGGACATTATCTAATAATCTCTCTCAATGTTGTTTATATTTTCTATCTTTGTCTATTAGATTTATGAAGTTTCATCACTTGTTTAGGGATTGAATAGTGTCTAATTTCGTAATATTCAGGTGAAAGGTCCAATTCAATATGTTCATTCATCCAATCAATTTCTTCTTCTGAAAAATAATTGTCTATGACCTTCCCGATTGAATCTGGGTATCTACCATATTGAGCATGATGCTGCTCTAACAATACAATTAAAATAGATTTATATGTATAACTCAATATGGTATTGTTTGTTATTAATATGTTGCCACATAATTCTGTCAAAGGGAAATTATGTATTCGTTTTTTATTATATGAACAAACATTTTCAATGTCTTTCACAGCCTTACGCAACTTTCCTTTGTCATAGAAAGCAGCATTTTCAATATCTGTCCAAGAAGCCGATTCTAAAACAGGGCGATATTTTCCTAAACAACGCGACAAACTTATATATGCTAAATTATAATAAAGATATTTTTTTGATGTTTCCTTTGTGCGTTCAAAAAAAGAGTGATTATATCTATATTCATTCTCATCTTGAAAATCCTGCGACCTTTTGAAATAGTCTTCCAGATAGAATAACTCCTTTTGTAAAATCTCGCTAAATTTTCTTGAATATATTCCATCTTTTATCGTCAAAAGGTAGCATATTAAATCATTATAAAAACTGTCAGGAAGCGAAGGATATGAAGCAATAGTTTTAATAACATCTATTAGATAGCGAACCATTATGTAATCAAAATCAATGTGAAGTAGAACCTGTCCACTTGTTTCCAGCCAATCCAACACTTCATTATAATTTTCCTCTTCTAAATTTATAAGGCTGTTCACTAAAATATTCAATAATATGCAATTATACGGGTCTGCCCAGGATTCATAAGCGGTAGAAACTTTATTGTAAAAGATGAAGCAGTCTCTTTCTTTTGCTAATTTGAGATTATGTATCACTTTTTTGGAATTGTAAAGAAAATCAGATTTCCAGTCGTTTCCTGGCAGTATACAATCTTTCCAATTATAATTCATATAAAAAGGTAGGTATCGGCCATTACCAATGTATTTTTTTCTTAGTTCAATCACCTCTTCAAGAGAAGAAAAAAGCAATCCATTATCTTTTGAATACGAATCAAATTCACCCAAAATTGTTCTATTCATAACTAATAGTTTATAAAACATCAGGAAAAGACCTTCTGAAAACCCCATCCAATAATGTATATTTTCTTTATCCTCAAATCCTCCTTCTTCTTTTTGAGTGTAATAATACCATCTCATTGTTCCAAAGAAACCACAAGAGATTTTTTTTGCAATATCTGAGGCTCTTTCGAAATAAACATATCCATTCTTATCAGATAAGGCTACCTTAACCATTTTATTATATTCAGGACAGATAGGTGAAAATGTAAGATATATTTTGACAAAAAGTAGAAATGCGACTATTATCAATAAGATTGTAACGAATAAAACAAATACACTTCTTAAAGACCTTAACCCTTTCCTTCTTCTCTGCGACATAAATTTTTTACCTTATATATTGAAACTTCTAAAAATTAAATTATTTCTATTAATTATAGAAAGTAAAGGGAGGAAAAG
>DAOOVZ010000294.1:1622-2619 GCA_035370665.1 Candidatus Hydrogenedens sp. | reverse complement strand
GAGCGTTTATTCTTATCGTTCCAACAGAAAAATCAGGAGAGGGCGGCGGCATTGGGGATTCAATGGGTGGAGCAGGTGGCGATGGAGGTAAAGGTGGTAATGGCGGCACAGGTGCTTTAGGTGGCAATGGTGGAAATAATTTTCCCTCAGATGCAAAATCTGTAATTGATATCCCTGATAAAGATTTAGGTGAGAATGGTGGTGATGGTGGAAAAGGCGGAACAGGAGGTGGAGCGTTAATCTTAGCGGCAAGGGGAATGCTAACATTAGCAAACAACATCACTATTGATATTTCTGCTGCACCGCCTCAAAACGGAACAGTAGGAACTGGAGGCGGGACAGGAGGCAGGGGCGGCTATGGAACACCCGGTATGTTAAAACTACAAGGGTCTATTATTAACTTACCTACTGGTTCTCAAAGACCAACTATTAAGGCAAATTACTCAGGAGATTATTATGCCGAGTCAAATGGGAGATTGACTATAGTTACTAATATGTCTCAATATTTGCTTGGTTATAGAGTACCAAATTTCACAAATCCTGGAACATTATTAGGCTGGACTACAAATAATTCAGTATTGAGAGATTTTAATGTTTTTAATCCAACTGAAGATACACCACTCATACCTGAATTAAGTTCGGGACTCGATGTCGAAGGATATTTAAATGATAATGTAATTTACGAGAGTATGATTGCAATCGCAGAACCTGAATCTGTTGTTGAAGGAGTAGAACTAATAAGAATCACAGGTTATGACTCATATTTTGAAGGTTTTGACCATATAATATTGGTAAATAGAGGAACGATGGATTTATCGAGGGTATACTTGAAAGTAGATAATAATAGCCCTGTTCCTATCGGTTTTGGAACAGGAGACCTTGCAATTGATGAGCGATGGACAACACTAATATCATCAACTGACCCATTAACAGATGTGGAAATAATTGTTCTTGATAATATCTCTGGTGAAGGAGAAGGCGTCGTTGAAGGAGAGGG
>DAOOVZ010000294.1:0-1522 GCA_035370665.1 Candidatus Hydrogenedens sp. | reverse complement strand
AACAACAGAAGGAGTCGTAGAAGGCGTCGTTGAAGGAGAGGGAACAACAGAAGGAGTCGTAGAAGGCGTCGTTGAAGGAGAGGGAACAACAGAAGGAAGTTCAGAAGGTGAAACTTGCACTTATCATTCTGCCGATACAAATAAAGATTGGGCAATATATCTTAATGAATTGCTCCGTGTTATACAATTTTTTAATTTCAATCAATATCATTGCGACTCAAATGGTGAGGACGGATATGCCCCTGGACCAGGTCCACAAGATTGTGAACCACACAGTAGCGATTATTATCCCGTATCATGGAGAATAGAGTTAAATGAATTGCTAAGATTAATACAGTTCTTCAATTATTCAGGTAGTAGATACCATTGCGACCCAAATGGTGAGGATGGATATAATCCAGGTGAATAAAATGAAGTATTTTTATTTTTACTTTAATAAAAAATATTTATTAAATTTTATTGAAATTATTTAAAAAATAAGGTATAATTAAAACAAGTGAAAATTGGTTTAATAAGTAACAAGATAATATTAAGAGTAACAATTTATTTCTAAATCAGACTGTAATAGGTTTGGTAAGGAGGAAGGAAAATGAAGTTTAATGTATTTAAACAAAGTGCTTTTTTATGGGTTTTGTGGGCTGTGTGTTTGTTGCTGTTTTCAATGAACACTCATGCTCAAACAGCAGCGGCGTATTATGTAGGAGACCCCAATGGTCCGGACTTGATTGCACCAGGAGGGTCCTCTTTAACATTTAATACAGATTCGCTGACAATGACAGGGGCAAACGGTGCAACTCCATTCAGTCACACAGCGAGTAATGAAGGAGGAGTAGCCGTATACAGATTTAAAAATGTGAATATAGCAGCAGGTGTGACGATTAATGTATTGGGTTCTCGTCCATTAGCAATAGCAGCACATCGAGACATGACAGTTGCGTCATCGTTTAATGTAAATGGTTCTCTACCGGGTCGTTCTGGTGGTGGTGTTGGTGGTTCTGGTGGTGGCGGTGGTGCAGGAAGACCCGGCGGCTCAAATGCAGGACAAGGCGGTCCTGGTGGGGAAGGAAGACCTGGTGGTCCTGGAGCAGATAGTTTTTGGCAACAAGGACAGCCGGGACAAAATGGTGTGTCTGGTGGAAGTGGTTCTGCCGGCCAAAGTGGTTTTTCCGGTCAAAATGGTGGTTCTGGAGGGTCAGGAACTTATGGGTTTGGAACACAAGGTGGACCTGCCGGTGGAGCATTAGGGCAGGGCGGAACAATTGGTGGAGCAGGAGGGAACCTGGGCACAGGTTCAACAGCAATAGGGTCGGGGGGAAGTGGTGGAAGCACAGGCTTCCCAGACGGAAGTAATGGTGGAAATGGCACAAGTGCAAGTGGCAGCCAACCGGGAACAAGTGGAACAAGTGCTCAACCAGGGGAGAGTGGTAAAAATGGTTTTGATGGTCAAAATGGAATTTTTAGTGTTCCTGTTATTACATTAGACTTGTTTGGTGGTTCTGGTGGTGCTGGTGGTGGCGGTGGT
>DAOOVZ010000293.1:0-2650 GCA_035370665.1 Candidatus Hydrogenedens sp. | reverse complement strand
AAATGGGTCTTTCAACTTCACATGTATTGCATCTACACCCTTTTCACCCGTAAGCATATATGCAGTAGGCAGGTCAACGAACGCATATACTTCGTCAAACTCTGACATTCGCGCATGGGATATTCCACTTACGGTAAGCCACAATTGCGAACCTAATTGTCGCCCTAAGAAGGGACGAATGATAGCACGCGCAGTTACAATCTGCAATTGAGAACCTAATCGAGCACCGATACGATTTGCCAGACGGTAGCCTAAAACAATTTCCTTTTCACCTGGAAGTTTTCCCTTTCCAAAGAGGCGACCGTCCTCATTTGTCAGATTTTTGGCAAGGTCAGTGACTTTACTTTCCAATTCTGGTTCTACTCCGAGGATAAGTCCACCGGTTGTATATTCCCAATTCTTAAACAGTGCTTCCACTTGAATTATGGGACCACTGGCTACAATCTCTGGGCATAGTGCCTCTATCTCTTGTATTACTTTCTGATAGTCTGTGATTTTTCCTGAATTTCCGTAAATGGTCAAATGAGAACGATTCCCAATGATAGTTTCGCGCAGAGCAATATCGAAGCCAGTCATGACACTCATGACTATAATTAATGTAATAACCCCTACGCTTACACCTGCAATGGAGATAACGGAGATGAGGCTTATAAAGCGATTTCTCCGCTTGCTCCGAAGGTATCTTAGGGCAACAAAGGCTTCAAACTTCAATGGAAACTCCTATATAAATGACATCATTATAATTTTCGTAATAATGGAAATAAAATAACATCACGGATGGAGGCAGAGTCTGTGCAAATCATAGTAAGTCGGTCAATACCTATTCCTAAACCTGCAGTTGGTGGCATACCCACTTCCAGAGCGGTTAGGAAATCTTCATCCAGATATTGTGCTTCCTCATCACCTGCTTCACGCAGTTTAACCTGTTCCATAAACCTTTCACGCTGGTCTAATGGGTCGTTCAATTCAGAGAAGGCATTGCATACCTCTAATCCGCCAATGAATAACTGGTATCGTTCCGTGAGTGCAGGATTATCACGCTTCCTCTTCGCCAATGGTGATATTTCAATAGGATAATCATAGAGGAAAGTCGGCTGAATAAGATTGGCCTTTACCTTTGTGGACATTACCTCATCTACAATTTTGCCATAACCCATTTCGGGACTAATCTCCACACCAATCTGCTCTGCTAACTTTCTGGCTTCCTCACGGTCGCGTGTAGATTCAAGGTTTATCCCTGCATATTCTCTTATGGCTTCATGTAAAGGGATTCGTTTCCATGGACGGGCTAATGAGATTTCCTGTCCCTGATAGGTAAAATTTTCACTGCCAATAATTTTTGTCATCACAGTATAAAACAAATCCTCTGTCTCTTCCATCAATCCAATATAATCCTGATATGCTTCATATAATTCCATAATTGTAAACTCAGGATTATGTTTTGTATCCACGCCTTCATTTCGGAAGCAGCGATTGATTTCAAACACGCGTTCGAATCCGCCAACAATAAGTCGTTTCAAATAAAGTTCAGGTGCTATTCGTAGATAAAGGTCAGTATCATAAGCGTTATGATGTGTGATAAAGGGTCGAGCCGTAGCACCACCCGGAATAGGATGAAGCATTGGTGTCTCCACTTCCAAATAATTCTTTGCTTTCAAATAATTGCGTATTTCATCTATCATTTGTGTTCGTTTGCGAAAAATTTCCATTACTTCAGGATTTGCCACAAGGTCAAGATACCTCTGACGATAACGAGTCTCTACATCTGTCAAGCCATGAAATTTTTCAGGAAGACTCCGAAGTGATTTGGTCAATATTTGAAATTCATGAACAAACAGAGTTATCTCCCCACGCTTTGTTTTTCTAACTACACCGGCTACACCAATAAAATCACCCAAATCGTAATCTTTCAATGTTTCATAAGCCTCAGGTCCTACTTGCTTTTCACCAAAAAATAGTTGAATCTTTCCACTCTCATCGCGAACATCCATAAATGTGCTTTTCCCTTGTTCCCGTCGTGCAGTAATGCGACCTGCCAGAGTAGCAGGAATCCCTTCTGTTGAACGCTCTACATCGTTTTGTTCCAGTGCTTCAAATTGTTTTCGAATATCAGAAATGGTAGCACTGCGATTGAAAATGTATTTATACGGGTTATCTCCGTGTTCGCGGAAACGATTCATTTTGCGAATACGATTTTTGCGTAGTTCTTGTAATGTTGAAAATTCATGAGATTGCTCTTCCATAGTTAAATTCCTACACCTTTCTTTTCTAAATTCCATTTTAAATATGCTTCCACAAACAAATCTAAATCACCATCCAAGACCCTATCTACATTACTTGTTTCTGCACCTGTGCGATGGTCTTTTATCAATTGATAAGGCTGAAGAATATAACTGCGAATTTGACTACCCCATGCTACTTCTGTTTGACCCTCTCGTTGTGCAAAAACTTCCATCTCTTTCTTACGCATTTCCATATCGTATAATTTTGCTTTTAACATTTGCAGGGCAGTGGCACGGTTTCGATGTTGAGAGCGTTCGATTTGGCATGTTACAACAAAGCCCGTAGGCAAATGTGTCAATCGCACGGCTGAACTGGTTTTGTTTACCTTTTGTCCACCTGCACCACTTGAGCGGAATGTATCCATCTT
>DAOOVZ010000292.1:0-2673 GCA_035370665.1 Candidatus Hydrogenedens sp. | reverse complement strand
ATGGAAACATTCCGTTGCCGTTGGGGAAAGGTATTTTTATATACGGAAGGTGAACCCGTAAAGAACCCCAAAGCAATTATACCTGATGATAAGAGACCTTATTTTACAGTCTGGAATGAAATTGAATTGAATCCAGGTGAACAATATACAATACCGCCCAATACATTGCACTGGTTTCAGGCAGGTGACGAGGGTGCAATTGTTTCTGAATTTTCTAGTACCAGTCGTGATGAATTGGATATATTTACTGACCCGGAAGTAGTTCGTGTTCAGAAATAGTAAATCGTTATTTAATTCACAAATTATATTATCCTTTATGTATTAGGAACTTAACTTGAGAATAACATGTAAAATGTGTTATCATATATTAAATAAAGTTTGATGAATAAACCATAAAAACTATTTATAATAAGAAAGATGTTATATGTCAAAAATTGTTGAAAACTATGAGGCACTTTTTAATAAAGCCGAGGAATACCGAAAGTCATTAGGCTATGGTGAAAAAATTCAAATACGGGTTGGCTCAGCTACATGTGAACATGCAGCAGGTTCGCAAATTGTGTATGAAGAGTTTCAAAAGCATATAGCATCATCGGGGAGGCAGGATATAATTTTACAAAAAACTGGCTGCACGGGTCGTTGTAGTTGTGAACCAATAGTGGGTGTTTTTATTCCTGGAAAGTTTCCTATCAAGTATCAAATGGTTAATCGTGACACGGTTCATAAGATATTCATGGAACATGTGATTGGTGGCAAGGTAGTTCATGAAAGTCTTTTAGATAGTATGCCTGATACATGTAAGTATCATGTTTTGATGTGTGATGGTTCGGGCTGTGGTGGTGCGTTAGAAGGGGGTATTAGAATCCAATTTGAGATGAAACTTGCGGATTCAGGATTGAAACCTGAAGAGGTGTGGCTCACACAGATTGGCTGCTTAGGTTTTTGCACAAATGCCGAGAAAAATGAGGATATTGCAAAAATATTGGTGAGACCTAATAATATAATTTATAGAATAAAAACTGCTCAGGATATTGATGAAATTATACAATCACATTTTAAGAATGACAAAGTGGTTCAGCGTTTAGTTTCAAAGGAGCGGCCACTTAGCCAGCGGTTTTATAATCTATATGGTGATGTTGCGTTTTTTAACAAACAGACGAGAATTGCACTGCGAAATGCAGGGGTTGTGAATCCGGAAAATATATATGATTATGTCCATTATAAAGGTTTCCTCGCATTGAAAGAGGTTTTAGAAAAGAATGACCCCGAATGGGTAGTGAAACAAGTAACGGAATCGAAATTGCGGGGTAGAGGGGGTGGAGGTTTCCCTACGGGTGTAAAATGGGCGAGTGCAAGGAAGGCGAAGGAGAAGACACGATATATTATCTGTAATGCAGACGAAGGGGACCCCGGTGCGTTTATGGACCGTAGCACGCTTGAGTCAGACCCGTTCAATGTTATAGAAGGTATGATAATTGGTGGTTTTGCAATTGGTGCACAGAAAGGGTTCTTTTATATTCGTGCTGAATATCCATTAGCCGTGGAGCGGATTAATTATGCGATTGAAGAATGTAGGAAACATAATCTTTTGGGGCAAAACATATTGGGCAGTGATTTTAGTTTTGACCTTGAAATACGGTTAGGAGCAGGTGCTTTTGTATGTGGAGAAGAAACTGCTTTAATACATTCTATTGAAGGTGAGCGTGGGCAACCCCGTATAAGACCACCGTATCCGACTGAAAGTGGACTCTGGGGAAAACCTACTGTTATTAATAATGTAGAAACCTTTGCAAATATTCCACCAATAATTGTTTATGAACCTGAGTGGTTTAGTCAGATAGGAACTAATAGAAGTGGTGGAACGAAGGTTTTTGCACTTGCAGGTAAGATTCAAAGGACTGGACTTGTTGAAGTCCCCATGGGCACAACGCTGAGGAAGATTGTATATGAAATTGGTGGAGGTCCAACAGGTGGTAAGAAAGCCAAAGCCATTCAGACAGGTGGTCCTGCTGGTGGCTGTATTCCAGAAAGGTATTTTGACACATCAGTAGATTTTGATACACTTTCCAAATTGGGTTCTATCATGGGTAGTGGTGGAATGATAGTTCTGGATGAAGATGACTGCATGGTAGATGTTGCAAAGTTCTATCTCGAATTTTGCCATGATGAGTCATGTGGAAAGTGCACACCCTGTCGAGAAGGGACAAAGAGAATATTAGAAATTTTGAAAAGGATTACAGAAGGCAAAGGAACGGAAGAAGATTTAGATAAATTGCTTCGTTTAGCAAAATTGGTTAGAAAATCGTCATTATGCGGTTTGGGTCGAGCCGCTCCAAACCCTGTCATAAGCACATTAAATTATTTCAAAGATGAATATCTGGCACATGTAAGAGACAAAAAGTGTCCGGCGAAGAAGTGTCGTTCCCTTATTCATTATGAAATTGACCCCGAAAAATGCACAGGTTGCACTTTATGTGCAAAAAATTGCCCTGTCCCATGTATTTCAGGTGAGCGTAAAGAGGTGCATGTAATAGATACGATGAAATGTATTAAATGTGGCAAATGTTTTGAAGTTTGTAGATTCAAAGCAGTCAAAAAGATGTAAATTCGAGACAAATTAAATCAAGGATAAATATATGAATAATACTAAAACGACAGAAGTAAAGACAGTGA
>DAOOVZ010000291.1:0-2715 GCA_035370665.1 Candidatus Hydrogenedens sp. | reverse complement strand
CGAGTTCATCCCTTTGATGGAATTCGTGAAATGCTACTCTGTCTTACGGCTGTATATCCTGTATTTATTATCAGTTCCAACTTGACAGAAGCCGTCCAACGATTCTTAACTCGCGAGAATATTGACGGGATTCGAGAAGTGCTTGGTGCAGATATTGAAACAAGTAAAGTAAAAAAAATCAAACAGGTATGGGAAAAATATCCGGAGGCAATAGCTTATTATATTGGCGATACCTGTGGCGATGTCCACGAGGGTAAAGAAGCCGGTGCTATTACAGTAGCCGTAGCATGGGGCTGGCACAGACCCGAACGATTAGAAAAAGCCAAACCTCATTATCTTGTCCATACACCTAAAGAATTACAACTACTACTCATGCAAGATAATATTAAAAACATATAGTTCTCAAATTATAAAACTCTGGATGAATAGAAGTTTCATTTTTTGTGGTAAAAAATTTACTTTTCTAAATAGGTTAGGGACATTTTCTTATCGCGCAAAATGAACAACTGAAATAGCAATAAAATATAAAACTTGTTTATATAACAATTTCTTTACCAATGAAACAGAAACAATATTTTTCAAATATCCCTTTAATATGAGTCGCTAATTACAGGGTCGGTCTCGGACGGTAATTGGTCTTTATTAAAACGGATAATTCCAGTCTGGTCTACCCTGAAATAACGATTGCCTGAATAGCCATAAGTTTGGGGTGAAGCATAGCATAAAAACCGTACAGTTTCTATCTGTGGCATGGTGTAGACATATCCCTGACGGACACAGCCTTCTCTCCATGTATCGTCTAAATATTTTGTCATCGGATTGGGTTGGGAACTTGTAAGGCTATCAAAATTGCCATAAGTATTATTAGAGATATGATATGATACCTGAGCCGTGCAGACTGCCCTTAAATTCCAGATAGCAGATGCCTCGTTTGCATGAATCCTTGAACGAATTAAAGCAGGGATAGAAATTGCAGCAATAATAGAAATTACAACTAAAACGATAGCAATCTCGATTAAAGTAAACCCTCTTTTTGCTTTTTCACAACTACCCACATCCTCTTTCATTGGTCAAATCCTCATTTATAATAAGGTATAAAAAAGGTATGGTGGCAGTTCACCGGGTTCCGCCACCATACCACTCAGCATCAACACAACCCACTTAATTGCGGGTTATTGGCGTATTTAGTTGGTTTCACCAATTGGCAAATCGCCTGCACCTGCTGTTCCAGTAGTGTTAAAGCGGATTACACCACTTGCATCTGTGTAGAAATAACGATTACCACTTACACCCGGTTCATTCGGGTCTGCATTGCAGGTAAAGGTATTTACAGTTGGTGCAGCAAGAGTATAATCATAACCTTGCTTTGTGACTCCCCAGTTTCCTTCTAAGAATGGAGGTGTAGCAGTTGTTAGGTCATCAAATGAACCTGTATAAGACCCATTTGCAGAGTTGTAGGCTACTTCTGCACCTACAATGGATTTCAAATTGCCAATTGTGGCAGATTCATTTGACTGTAATCTCGAACGAAGCAGGTTGGGAATTGCTATTGCAGCAATAATCGCGATGATTGCAACCACAATCATCAATTCAATAAGCGTAAAACCTTTTCTCATAATAAACTCCTTTAACTTGTGTTTTTGGTTAAACTTTTGCCGTCAGACCCGGTATCTTCTGGCACTTTATTAAACTTTCATTATCTATTTGATAACAATTCCTATGCCAAAACAAAAACGGAATGAACACAAACGGGATTTGACTTATAAGTTACATAATATCAATGGAATAGATAGATACAGAATAATTTCTATTTCCCGAATTGTCCAAAAGCCATTGAAACCAGTGACAAAAATTGTCATTTTGAGACAAAATCGGGAGATATTCTTTACTTACCTCGCCAGAAGGAAGGAAGGAACAAAGCGAGGATAGAGTAAAGTTCAACGCGACCTGTTAACATAATAAAACTTAATACAGATTTACCCAGAGGTGAGAGAAATGAATAATCCTCATACCCACCTACATACTCCAATCCGGGACCGCAATTTGAGAAGCAAACGATAACAGAGGAAATAGCAGAAAGAATAGGTAATCCTGTCCAACACAGAGCTAAACTACCTATAGCAATAATAAAAATCCATAACACAACAAATACTGTAACCGCTTTTTGTGTTTCCTCACTGATGACTTGTTCTCCAACCCGTATTGTTTTAATTGTCCGGGGTTGAAATATGGATGTTATCCTATTAAACAAAAGTTTACAAACAATGGTAAATCTTATAGTTTTTATACCACCAGCAGTAGAACCTGCACAACCTCCAATAACTACAATTATCATTAATATCCATTTTGCAAAATGAGGCCAGGTATCAAAATCTGCGGTTACAAAACCTGTGCATGACATTAGTGAAGTGACTGTAAATGCGGAATCGCGAAATGCTTTACCAATGGAATAACTCGGGAATTGGGTTGGGTCCTGTGAAAATGTTCCATGAAATCCTACCAATGAGAATGATATTAAAACTATTGAACTAAACCATATTAAAACATAAACTTTCCATTCTACATTTTTAATAAATACTTTAAAATTTCCATGATAAATTTGGTAAAGAAGTCCAAAATTGGTTGCTCCACAGAACATAAAGAAAATAGTGATTATTTCTATGGGTAGACTATTATACGCACCAATACTCATTTGTCTTGTGGAAAAGCCACCTG
>DAOOVZ010000290.1:0-2719 GCA_035370665.1 Candidatus Hydrogenedens sp. | reverse complement strand
AACTATGAATTCTTTCATTGATTTTTATCCTGTAAATAAATAAGGTTTTCCGCGTGGAATGCTATATATCAGTCCAATACCTATCATACAAGTAAGGTAAAAGGAACGTCCATAACTTAGAAATGGCAGAGGTAATCCTGTCACAGGAAGCATGCCCATAGTTATTGCTATGTTTATAAAAATATGACATAAAAAAATCATCACAACACCTGTGATTATAAGTTTCCCTTTTATATCAGTGGCATATAAGGATAGCTGAACACACCGTATAAGAAATAATCCATAAATTATAATAAGTAAAGAAGATTTATAAAAGCCATGCTCTTCTGCAAAGAGTGAAAATATAAAATCGGTATGATGTTCAGGAAGATATTTTAATCTGGTTTGTGTTCCCTGTCTAAATCCTTTACCGTTTATGCCACCACTTCCAATGGTAATACGACTTTGATAGGTTTGCCAACCCCCTCCTTTAACATCTGCTTCAGGATTGAAAAAGGTATAAATACGCATAAGTTGGTGAGGCTTTAAGGGCAAAAATTTGGGATGTTGCCCTGCCTGTATTTGTTCTGGCTCGAGACTGTTAACCTCCCAAAATAAGAATACGATTAGAATAAGTCCTGCAATAATAGTAGCGAGCCAGTGCCATACTCGACAGCCAGCAACCAATAACATCATTATAGTAATTGGGACAAGAATCATCGCAGTTCCAAGATTTGGTTGCATAAGGATTAAAAGTATTGGAACACCAACAATTATAAAGGTCAGGATATACCAGTGAAGTCTTTTTATCTTATCTCCTATCTTTCCAAAATACCAGGTGAGCATTAAAACAATTATAATTTTATTTATTTCTGATGGTTGAATTCTGACGGGACCTAAGGGTATCCATCGTTCACTACCTTTGGCTTGAACACCGAAAAGTAATACGATTATGAGAAGACATAATGACATAATATATAAAAATGGAGCAGCAGAAATAATAATTCGGTAATCTATCATAGTCAATAAAAGTAAAATGGGAATGCAATAAAAAAAGATAAGCACATGCTTTGTAAAGTTAGAATAATTTTCATTCTGACATGCACTATACATGTTTATCCAGCCAATTACTGCTAATATGAACATAATAAGGAAAAGGGGAATATCGAAATATTTTAATCTCCGCCAATTAAAAATATGGATGCCACTGTCCTCAATCTCAAATTCCACTTTTGCGGCAGGTGCAAAATATTCTTCTAATGAACTCAATTCTCTGTTACTCCCGCTTCTTTCGCGATAATCTGGATTTCCTTTTTAGGCTCTTTCTTATAAAAGAATTCTATTACCTGTTTAGCAAAGGGTACAGCTACTGACGAACCATGATGTCCATGTTCAATAAGAACACATAAAGCAATTTTAGGTTGCTGGTCAATAACACCGGCGACAAACCATGCGTGGTCTTTCATTTCCCAGGGTATTTCTTCTTCTGACTTATATTTTTTTTGATGTTCTAATGATACAATCTGTGCACTACCAGTTTTGCCAATGACTGTAATGCCGTCTACTCTGGCAAGTTTTCCTGTGCCAGCGGGCGATTTTTCTATGGGTTCAACACATAACTTCATACCCTCAATTACCGTGTCTAATGTCTTCTTTGAAAAGATTTGTTGCTCGGGTTCAGGCGGTCTGAAATCAGAATTTAAATGTGGGAATATGCGATGCCCACCATTAATAATGGTTGCCATCAACACTGCATTTTGTAAGGGGGTTGTAGTGCAACTTCCCTGACCAATACTCAGGTTTACAGTATCTCCTTGATACCATTTCTGTTCCCAGATAGGTTTGTGTACATTCATTCTCGCTTTCCATTCACGGTCAGGAATTAATCCTGGAACTTCATTAGGCAAATCAATTCCTGTTTTTTCGCCAAGACCTATTTTATGACAATATTCGGAAATATTATCTACTCCTAACTTTAATCCTGTATTATAGAAGAATACATCACAAGAATAGGCAAGTGCTTCACGAACAGTCACAGAGCCATGACCAAACTTCTGCCAGCATTTCCATTCTCTTCCTGTTCCACCAATTTTAAATTTTCCTGGACAGAAAAAGGTTGTTTTTGGTGTAATAATACCTTTTTCAAGTGCAGTGGCTGCTAGAAAAACTTTGAATACGGAGCCCGGTGGATATTGTTCACTTATGGCTCTATTTGTCATGCGATTGGGCTGTTTGCTCTGTAATAGTTCAATCCTTTCATCATCTTTCCCCTTAGTTACAAATACATTAGGGTCATAAGTTGGGCTGTTTGCCATAGCTAGAACAGCACCTGTATCGGCATCAAGAACTACGATAGAACCTATCTGATTCACAAGCAAATTTTCGCAAAACTTTTGTAATTCTATGTTGAGAGTCAGTATAAGATTTTTTCCGGGGATAGGCAATTGTCGTAGTCCAGTTTCCTCAGATAGTAAATGCCCCCTTGTATCTTTTCTTGCAAGTATAAGATTGCCAAAGCGGTCTGTGCGTAATTGAGGGATACCAGAAGCATATTTTGTAACAGTCATATAACCATCTATTCCTTTGAGCCAATTTTCGTAATATTTTTCAATACCTGCTCTACCAATGAAGTCTCCGCGAAAATATTCTTCTCTATACAAAGTTAATTCTTCTTTACTTATTTCATTAAGATAACCAATGATTTGCCCTGCAATACTCCCAAGAGGGTATCTTCTCTGTG
>DAOOVZ010000289.1:0-2743 GCA_035370665.1 Candidatus Hydrogenedens sp. | reverse complement strand
CAATATCCGATATTTTTTCTGGTTTATTTTTACGCTTTCTCAATATTCCCTTTCCTTATCCGAAACATGTCATATTTATTTGCCAAATTTTTACAAACTGCTTCATCAACCGCAGTTATCACAACTTGAACATCAGCAGGAATAACCTCTAAAAATCGCTTTCCCCGTTCCAGGTCTAAATCTGAAAATAATTCATCTGCAAGCATTACAGGTAATTCCTCTCGCCTTTCTCTATACAGGCAAATCTCCGAAATTCGTATTGAGTAGGCACAGGTTTTTTGTTGCCCTTGTGAAGCAAATTGTCGGACAGAATATCCATTAATTTTTATCTCAATATCGTCCCGATGAGGTCCATTTTGCGTCTGTCCCCTCTGAATATCTACACTCCGATTCTCCTCCAATCTTTTGACAAAATCATCCTCCATAACATTAGGAATATACCTGATTTCCAATTTCTCATCCGCCATAATTTGCGAATGAATATTCGTAGCATAAGGCTTAATATTTTCCACAAAATCACGCCGCTTACAAATAATCGCCTTTGCATGTTCAGCCATCTGAACTTCCCAGACCCACAACTCCTCTGATGAAATATTTTTCCCGCGTAACAATTCATTCCGTTGTTTCAGAGCACGCTGATAACCTTGCAAAGCATAAAGATAATCCCTATCCATCTGCGAAACCTGAATATCTAAAAACCTTCTACGAAAACTTGCACCTTCACGAACCAAATCAGAAAAATCACTTGCTAAAAACACAATCCTTAACTGCCCAATCAATTCACTAATCTTTTCAAGTTCAACTCCATTTACACTAATTTTCTTATTCCCTTTCCACCACTTTGTCCCAATAACAATCTGACTATCAGAATATAGTTGAGATTCAATATCACCTTTCAGCAAAAAACCATCTTTCCCATATTGGACCAACTCTTTCTCATTATTTGTCCTCAAACTGCGAGACAAAGATAAAAAATAAATACCTTCCAATAATGAAGTTTTCCCCTGAGCATTAGCACCAATAATTATATTCAAACCAGGAGATAATTCCATTATCAAATCAGTTATACAACGAAAATAACGAGCAGAAAATCTTTTCAAATACATATTTATTATTTTTCTAAAATATTTTTATATTTATTTCATTTTAACACGATATATCACATAATTTCAGAAGGTGATTTATAAAAACACTAAACATTCATTTTATTAGAGATACAATGAGTATCCTATCAGTACTCAAAATTAACAATGGTTCTAATCTTTCCTAAACAGCCTTATTTGTTCTATGATTCCTTTTTTCTGGTAAATCATCATAATAAATAAAACAATATTTTTCAGACAATTTTATATTAAAGAGGTAAACAAGTAAATATCATTTACTAATCTCTGTCAACGAATTGCTAAATATCAGAAATATTTGTCGAATATAAATTATCCTAACAAGATAGTAATTAATAGCATTAGATTCTATGTTAAGAAAATAAATTATTTTATTATAATTGATATATGAATATTTGTTAATAAATTTGATTTTCTAATTTTTTTGTGCTATAATATTAGTTAAAGATTAGGTTGTTTAACTTTATTTAAAACTTTTTATATAAAGTATGTAAACAAATGAAACTTTTTGAGCGTTTATATTATATAATATAATGATGATATGCTCTATAAAAATTGAATATTTTCTGTGGGGAAAGTGAGCTAAGTTTAGATAAGATTTACCTTTCAGAAGTTGTACTTCCTCTCAAAAGACCACAACATTCTATTGATAAATATCAAACATTTAAAATACCACACACACAGCCCTCACTACCCTGCACAGTACCCTCCCCAGCGCACGGGCACCTATCCCCCCCTCCTATGCCTGTTCCGATAGAAATGCCCGTGCGCATCTTTTTTAAAATTAATAATTTCTTATATCCTATCTTTTTGAAACTTTTTTACTTAAAAAATAATCTAAACTTTAAAGTTTCTACTTTTCCTTTTGTAATTTCAAAAAGATTCAAGACTAAAAATTAAAAATTTTAAAGAAAGGTAAAATCTATTATGGAGAGAAAATTTTTTTCTAATCTTTATTTTGTTGTTTTCTTTATTTGTTTTATTAGTGTATTAAATAGTTTTACTTTTGCAGACATTACTCTTGAGAAACCACCTGAACGAGAAACCTCCTTCCCTGCTTCACAAACACCTGCACAAATTACTCTTACTATGACTGAGAGTCCGACAGATTCGATAACTATTCAATGGAGTACTTCAACGGATATAAAAGAAGGCATGGTAGAATATAAGAAAAAGACTACAAATGCGAATGAGCCTGTCTTTAGAACGCACGCACAATCCTTATCTATCATAGACCCTCCTTTGAAAAATAATCCTGAGATTCTCCGTTGGTATACAACATTGAAACCATTAGAACCTGAAACAAATTATGAATACAGGGTAGGTTCACCACAGCAAGAAATATGGAGTAATTGGTATACATTTAAGACTGCACCACCTCAAACCAATAATTTTTCTTTTATGTATCTGGGTGATGCTCAGGTTGGATGGGAAGAATGGGGAAAACTATTGGCTACAGCAATAGAAAAGAATCCCGAATGTGCATTTATTTTAATGGCAGGCGACATCTCAAATCGTGGGAATGAGAGAGATGATTGGGACCTT
Source organism: Candidatus Hydrogenedens sp. (assembly GCA_035370665.1). Taxonomy (GTDB): domain Bacteria; phylum Hydrogenedentota; class Hydrogenedentia; order Hydrogenedentales; family Hydrogenedentaceae; genus Hydrogenedens. Next base: position 77 of record DAOOVZ010000289.1, on the reverse strand, counting down.
TACTTTCATTATGCCGGAGAAACATTTGCAAAATATCCAAGCGTCCCAACAATTGGTAATCATGAATACAAGTCTGG
>DAOOVZ010000288.1:0-2783 GCA_035370665.1 Candidatus Hydrogenedens sp. | reverse complement strand
TCCGATGATTACAACAATGATATGAAAAATCCACATTTTTAGGAAATTTGTTCTTGTAAATTCAGTGCTTAACTCAACTTTACTTGGACTATATAAGAGTTCTGGGGGTTGATTCTGCTTGTAAATTGATTGAGCCATATCTATCGCTTGTAATGCTTGTTTATAGACTGTGTCTTTGATTACTCTCTTGCCATTTGGTGTATCTAAAATCACATAGCCGGCTTTTTTCCATCCTTCTTCTAATCTTTTTTTTCGTAATACAGGTGCCTCATAAGAGATTTCAATACGATGCCCAAGTTCTCTACGATGTAATTGAGGGGTCTCCCACGGTGTATCTACAACTATCTCAACTGCTTTATTTTTTAGTTCGGGGATAGAAGTATCGTTCAGCCACTGGTTCTGAATAATAATACCTCCGTAAAACTCAGATTGTTCACGCTGAGTCTTTATCAAAAATGTTGGAATGTTTTCAGGCACTTCACCATAAAAATCTTGTGCTCCAAAATTTGAACTTAAAATAACTATGCTTAAAAACAAATAAGACATAAAAATTCCATAAGTAAGGTTTTTTTTACTCTTTTTCTTTATATGATATATGATTGTATGATATTTGATAATTACTTACATAATTTTAAAAGGAGCGCAAAAATTTATACCAATATTTTTAGATACAAAACTATGATGAAAACTTGTTTAACATGTTTTTCTATAGTTCTTATTTGCACGATATTCAGTAATTTCTCATGCAAATCTACCCCAAAAGAAAATGAACCTGACATTTATAGTGAAAATTTAATTACACAAAGAGAAACTGTGTTTGACCTTGTAAAAGAATCAGCATTGTTAAATGTGATTGTCCGTAGATTGGGAGATGAGTATCCTGTTTCGATTTCCATAGTAAGTGGAACAGAAACTCGCTGGGTTCAGATTGAAAATCCGGCAAAAGAGATGCCGGAATTAATCAAACAAATTGCCGCCAATACAAGTATGGCATGTCAAAATATTGATAATTACTTTTTTTTATATCCGGCCGAACAGACAGTTTATGAGACTTTAACCCGTTTATCTATATCTGAGGGACTGCCTGAAAAATATAAAGATATAATTGTTTCGGCAAGTTTTGGGGCAGGTACGCAGATATTCAATGTTCTGAATAGCCTCAACTTTACTTATGGTTGCAATATTGTTGCAGACAATAGCCTCGCAGAGTTGCCTGTGGGTGAATTGGTAATATCTAAATTGCCATTGATTACATCAATGGAAATGATATTTAAGAGTGCTCGTGTAGTCCCTCAAAATTTAAAGTGGTGTGCAACAGACAATTTTATATTTCTGTATACACCGCGTAATACTCGTATTGATGAACTATCAGATTGCAAGGCATTTCATACAGAAATGGCGCAGCCCTTACTTGAAAAAGAAGTAATAATTTCTTTACCAAAATCTGCCCCATTAGACAAAAAAGTGTCGCTACCTTTTTATAACGGTGCAATGCCCCTGTCTAAAGTGGCTCCTGCTCTTGCAAATCAAACAGGGTTGACTATTGAGATGCTGCCGGGAACAGAAAATCTTCCAGTAAATCCATGCTACTTAAATAAGATAAAACTTAAAATAGCCCTTGACCTGCTGGTTTTCCAATGGCTAGACAAATCCTATTCTTATTTTATTGATAACGAAACAATTGTGTTTACCAAACAGGCAAATAATAATGTCTAATAAAAATGTTCTAGAAAGATGTCAATTACAAGAATAAATCAAAGTATCTATTTTACAAAAAGGACATACAAAAGGAGGATGAGTATTTATATATTTATTTCATTAGTAATTCATCTTATTCTTCTGACTATATTAATGAGAGTTCCTGTCCTTGCAAAATCCCCATCCTTTATCGTTTCACCCAAGCCTATTAGAGTTGAATTTGTAAAACAGGAACAGCAAAAAACAGTTAAAAAACTTGTTGAGGTGACAACACCGTCAGATGAAGCACCTACAAATACAGAAAATATTGCAGAATTTAACTCTTTGGCTTCCGGACCTGAAAAAAAGGACGGAGACCAGCCAGGTCCTTCTTTTACAGAAGAATCCAATTTTGAAACATTGGGTTCACCACCGCAACAGACACAACTTGCAAATGTTATTCCTCAACCTAAATATTTACCAGCAAAGGAACCAAAGGAAAAGACATCGAAGAAAGAAGAGGTTCCGAAATTGTTAAATAATGAGGAAAGCGGAGAAGAGAAGGCAATGTCTAAAAAAGAAGAAGTAGCGTCTGTGATGTTAAAGAATGAATCACCCAAAGAGAATGAAGATGAACAGCAGCCAACACAACCAGAATATCTAATGGGTTCAATCCAGAAGCCACAGGGAAAATTGTATAACCAAGTAAAGAAAGAGGGTATTCTCGGCTTTGAAGCGATTCAAGACCAATTAGCACCCTATTTAAGAGAGATACAGAAAAAAGTGGAACAACATTGGATACATTATTTATTGACCCGTTATTCAGGAACGAAGCCTACCGAAGTTGTTATTGACTGCGAGATAAATTCGGAAGGGCAAATTGTTAAAATAGAAATAGTAAACAATCCTGATGACCCGTTATATGCTGGAATTTGTAAACAAGCATTACAAAAATCTGCACCTTTCTCTCCATTCCCATTTCAGGCTCCAGACATATACAAAAACAAAAATTTACAAATTCGCTGGACTTTTAATTTTATGTAGAGGAGTTGAATTATGAATAGTTGGCTTAATATGTTATATGAAGGTGGATGGGTTATGGTGCC
>DAOOVZ010000287.1:0-2801 GCA_035370665.1 Candidatus Hydrogenedens sp. | reverse complement strand
TTATAGATCGATACTTATTATAACAGTTCCTACAACCTACTGCCCCCTGACACTTTATTTATATTAATATGAACTATTATTATGCACTACAAAAAGCACAAACCTCCACACAACCTAATCCATACCTATAAAATCTACATGGAGTAAATTCTCCCTTATTCAGATTGATTTGAAAACCATTGCTGTAAAGTTTTCTTAAATTTTAAGAAACTACTGTCAGTGCAAAATTTTAATGACACATTTTGGGCTATTTCAGCATAAATAGATGAGGAACGAGGGATTCTCTTTTTAGCAAGTGCAGATTCCATCGCTTCTTTAGGGTCGCGTGGCTTTGTTTCATTTGACAATATAAAATTATTTTTTTTCAACCACGAATTAAGTTTTCCCATTTTCCAGCCCAATGCGGTAGCGACATGAGGAGATTCACTCCATACCCAAATCTCTAATTCCGGGTCAATGGCAATAACAGAACAACGATCACCCCAACCAGATTTTATCAAATTGTCTTCAACTTTTTTTTCAATATCTTCTCTATTTCCTTTAAAACCACAATCTTTCTTATCAAAAAGAACCATTGCATATTTATATTGAGATTGAGATTGAGATTGACAATAACGCAAATATTCGTGTGCATTATTAAAAACACCTGCGTCATGCTCTGGATGGACGAAAACATCAAATTTTATTTCATGAATTTTTAATGATTCTTGCCTTGTCAAAATCGCGGATACAGTTTTTTCCATATTTGTATCTGCTACTAGAATAATTACATCTTTCTCTGGGTCCATCATCCTAATACTCCAGAGGCATACAGGACAGATAAATTAGGAGTTCCCTGCCAATTTTTTAATGCAGGGTGTTCTGTCCCTCTAATTATTGAAATAGAGCCACTTGAATTTTTTGCGAAGCAAAGCACATCGTCAGGTTTTGCTACACCAAGAATAATTGGTGAATGTGTTGCCAGGAAAACTTGCGAATCGTATACTGATGATAGTGATTGATATACAGCCTCTATAGCCCGGGGATGGATTCCATTTTCAGGTTCTTCTATCAAATAAATATGATTGTCAGCAGGGAAATAGGCTAAAAGCGTCAAAGCCAGGAGTCGCAATGTTCCATCCGATAACAGCCACGCAGGCACACGAATTCCCGATTTATATTCCCCGACCAAATATAAGTGCTTATCTTCTGGTCTTTCCACTACATCAATATCTTTCAAATCTTCAATAACGGTTTGAATATGTTTAATCCACAGTTTAAACCTCTCTTTATGTTCTTCCTTCAAGGCTTTTACTATGAAAGGTATATTTGAGCCATCAGTAATAAATAGCCCCTTTTTTCTCAATGGTGAAGCAGGACGCTTCATCAGGATACTGTTTAGTGTAAGTGTTTGAACTTTATCCATTAAAATACTTTTAAACCATGTAGAAACTGGAAATTTTTCTTCATCCTCAGGTAGGTTTGCCAGTGCAGACTTTGTGGGACCTATTTTAAATATGTTATTCCACTCTGTCTTTTCTGAACGAAAATAATCGTTCCCTCTTTCTGTTTTGTTAATGATTCTACGCCAATTATGTCCGCCTCTCCTTAATATAGTTTTGGGTGGTTCTACTTCTGACGGGAACAGGGAATATTCACCCGGCATGTTTTTTAATTCACCATCGTTTTCCCCTTTAAGCCATAATGTTTCAGATAAGATAGCGATTTCTTTACCCTCTCTTCCTCCAATAGCAATTTCATATCGGCAAGCAGAATATTTTCCACCTCCATTATTTTGTAACTTCTGTGGAATTTTAACTTCCACGGCTAACTCGAATTCATTACCTTCTCCTTTCCACAACAACTCATCTAGTATATTTGCACGCTTTTGAAGGGCATCATCAAGACCTTCATTAATGAGGTCTCTCATAAAAGCAATTACATCCAGAAATGTAGTCTTGCCACTACCATTTGGTCCAACTAATATCTGAAATGGCTGTAAATTCTGCCTGATATATCGAATACAGCGATATGATTTCGCTTCTATTAAACTTATCATTGCTCTACCTCATATAAAGAATATGCTTAATTTTTATTAATATAATTAAATCCCTTTTCAAATAAATTAAATCTTTTGATTATCATTTTTTACTTTTGCACTATCTAAAAAAACAATTAACTTACTCATATAAAAATCTATATACAAGTTTAGCATAAACATTTATTTCCCTAACAATTTTTTTGATATTTTACAAAAAGTTTTGTATAACCGTGTTACTGTCCACTAAAAAACAGGAATAAGACTAAAACTTGTGTTATGTTTATATAAAATACTATTGAAAGGCTATATCCAACACGGAAGTTTCAAAGCATATCCAATTGTCTCAGTGTTCTTAATTATATTATATAAATCATTAATTAGACATAAATTTGAAAAGTTATTAAAGAGTATAAATGAACTGTTGTAAGTATGTTTTGCTACATAAAGTCACAGCCATTTATTTCTGCTCAGTAAAGAAACATAATTGTTTTGAATAAATTTTTCCATCATCAGGCATTTTACTTTTTTCGTTTCTATGCAATAAATAAATTTCTCTCTTTTCCAATTCAATAGAGTTTCTTGGGATAAAAAAGGCTTCTTTTATCTTTTCCCAGTCCTTATCTCTGATGGTCATTATCTTATTGAGGAAGTTACTAACATAGCATCCATTAATTTGTGTTGGTTCTACTTCTTCCAATTTTCTCTTTGTGATTTCTACATACTTTGGGTCAATATCTATCCCAATAAATCTCCTGCCCAACTTTTTTGCTGCAATTGCAGT
>DAOOVZ010000286.1:0-2803 GCA_035370665.1 Candidatus Hydrogenedens sp. | reverse complement strand
CCTGGCAGGAATTATGGGAGGTGCTGATAGTGAAGTTGACGAAAATACAACAAATGTGTTTTTAGAAAGTGCCTACTTTGACCCTATGTCAGTCCGAAGGACCGCCCGTGCTCATAACCTTCTTACAGAAGCCGCTCAACACTTCCAACGCGGTGCAGATATAGAAATGGCTATCTGGGCTATTAACAGGGCTTCATACCTTATGCAAGAACTGGCAGGTGGAGAGATACTGAAAGGAATATTGGATGAATATCCAAATAAAATCAAACCAAAAACTGTAAAATTAAGATATGACAAAACAGTAAAAAAATTAGGTGTAAATATTGATAAAAACCAACAAAAATCTATTCTGCTCAAATTAGGATTTTCTAACGAAAACGAAAGTGAAAATGATATAACTTTTGTTTCACCAACATGGAGACATGACATTTCGCTCGAAGAAGATTTAGTTGAAGAAATAGCCCGCTTTTACGGCTATGATAAAATCCCTGATACACTTCCAAAAATTAGACAATCTGAATCCGTTTTTGATACCTCTTTCAAAAAAATACATGGGATAAGGACTTTATTAGCCCATAAAGGTTTAACAGAATGCTTTTCATGGACATTTTCTAATCCTGAACTTATGCAACAACTAAAATTCCCAGATAAATATCTGGAAATGATAGAGTTACATAATCCACTTTCTAAAAATTTGTCTACCCTTCGAACTTCTATCATACCCAATTTATTATTAACTGCTCAGAAAAATCATCTGGAAGATACTATCTCAATTTTTGAAATTGGACCTGTTTTTCTACCTTCTGAAAATGAAATTTTACCTTACGAACCACAAAATCTTGGCATATTATTGTCAGGTATGTCATGCCCAAGACTCTGGTGTTATAAAGACCGCAGACAGTTTGACTTCTATGATTTGAAAGGTATTACAGAAGACATTTTTAATGAACAGAATATATCTTATAGAATAGAAAGATTAGATTTTCCTGTGTTCCATCCCGGCCAATCACTAAAATTTATCGTTCAAAACGAAGAAGTCGGGATATTAGGAAAAATAAATCCGAAAATCGCACATGATTTTGAAATAAATGAAAATACTTATGTCTGTGAACTAAATTTAGATAAACTATTAACTACTACACCAAAGAAAAAAGTCTATAAAATAGTTTCTGAATTCCCATCTACATCTCGCGATTTGGCTATCGTCGTAGACCGTTCACTTCCTGTGGCAGATATCTTTTCTGCAATCAAAACGATAGGGGAGAGGATACTCCAAAAAATAGAATTGTTTGATGTTTACACAGGCGAACAGGTTCCCAAAGACAAAAAAAGTATAGCATTAGGCTTCACTTTCTGCTCAGAAGAAAAAACCCTTACAGATGAAGAAGTTGACAACATAATGAAAGAGATAATTGACAAACTCCAGAAAAAATTTAATGCTCAAATCAGGTAATTTATAATGGCGTTGGAAGATAGCATAATTGAATTTACCAATCGCTGTAAAAAATTGAATGATGTTATTGACCTGTTTTCTAAAAAATATGACACTTTAGAAACCAAATATAATAGAGTACTAGAATTTTTATGGTCAGCAGAATCAGAAATTAACTTATTAAAAACAAATTTAGAACAATTATCTATTACTAACGAGAGAACCACAGCAATCTTAAAAGTCCTTGAAGAAGTTATAGATAGAATTGACAATATAGAAGAAATTATTAAAAATATAGAAATAGAATTTTCTTTATAGGTCAAATATATGCCTGAAGATTACATTAAAGTAAAAATTGCAAATACAGATGTAGAAGTCCCTATATTTATAAATCAGGAAAAAACAAACGAATTAATCAAAAAAATTGAACAAAGAATGGCAGAACTGACAAAATATTATCAAGTCACTCGGACACACATGTTCGCTTTAAGAATTGCTTACGAAAGCATGTTCGCCTTAGAAGTAGAAAAAGAAAAGTCAAAAGAACGAGAAAATGAGATAGAAAAACAGATTCAATCACTAATTCAAGTAGTAGACAAAATCACCCAAAAATTAGAAAACCGATTAGAAGAAGACCAATAATTATTATGGAGCGTTAGGTCGTAGAGCAATACGCCCCTACATAGACATTGATACAGAGGCATTATTTGTTTGTGGAAACATTATTTTAAGGCATATCGCATTATGCCTGCATAGAGACTTACAGTATGGATGTATCGTTTATTTACTGCGGTATCATTTTTTGAGGCGTATGCAATACGCCCCTACATTTTAGGACTTTTAGATTGAACCAAAAACTATCAAATGTAGACATGTTTTATTTTTTAAGAAACAGACAGGAATGTCTTTTCTACAGGAATGTCTATTCTACATTAAAATATAAAATAGAGGTTTTCTTTTGAATTTTTAGTAGCACAGACATTCTTGTCTGTTCTTTATATGTCTAAGCCAGAATAATTATTGCATGCTATTCAATTTGTTACTGTTGCAAGTAATATATCCAACATGATTGTATTTCGTAGGGGCGTATGGCGATACGCCCCAATAAACGGCACTATGGAGATATCAGTTGTCTGTATAGATATTGTTTCGTACGGGCGTAGTCTAAAATTCCCCTTTTGTGAAGGGGTGGCAGCGTAGCCTGACGGGGTAGTCTCTGTATATCTCTAAGATAAGAGAACACCCCGTCCCCCGACATTTAAAATATGAAATAAAAGATGTTAATCTCTAACTTCCCATGGATTAAGTAATATGTGTGATAGATTGGATTAGGTTAAGGTTAGTGGGTTTATGATACTTATGGAATAGATA
>DAOOVZ010000285.1:0-2812 GCA_035370665.1 Candidatus Hydrogenedens sp. | reverse complement strand
TTCATCCAGCAATTCTACAGGTGGCTGTTCCTTTTTTTTATCCCATGGCATAGAACCGCAACCTATAGATAGCAATAAGGGAGAAAGAACCATTATACTAATGGCTACACAAAAAAATTTTTTTGTCCTACTCATTATATAACCTCCTAATTTTTAGATTTAGATGGGTTTTATTAAAGCATATAAAAGAAGAGGGGAAATAATCAAATAATTATGTTCCGTTTACATTAATTGTTGGCGGTCCTTCATTTCCGGCTGTTCTTTCATAATAGCCTTTTCCCTGTCGAATATATTTAGTGAAGCCTTTATCGGCAATGTTTTTATCACTCAGCATTTGTTTTGTCATTCTGTCATTTGCCCAACCTGCAATGTGTGCAGGTTTATAAATACGGATTACTTTTTCACCTGTCTCTGGATGATGTGTTAGAGGAGGCTCATCTGCCTTCTGAAATACCTCAAATATTTCACCTTCACTACCGTCTTTGTGAATTACTTGATAAGTGTATAATGGCATTTATTTACCTCCTTTTGAATCTATAATAATTGTTCAAAGTTTTAAAGGGTGATTTTTTTCAAATTTATCTATCATTTCAGCGTATCTTAATGTGAGACCAATCTGGTCCCATCCGTTTAATAAACGCTCTTTTAGAAACGAATGGATGTCAAATTTAATTATTTCATTATTAGGTTTTGTTATCGTTTGATTTTCTAAATTTACTTCAAGCATATAGTTTTCGGTGGCACGGACTTCCTTAAATAGTTGGTCAATTATTTCATGAGTAAGGGTTACAGGTAATATTCCATTGTTGAAGCAATTGTTGTAAAAGATGTCTGCGTAAGAAACCGCCAGTATACAACAAAAGCCATAATCCTTCAAAGCCCATGGTGCGTGTTCGCGTGATGAACCACAGCCAAAATTATCACGCGTTAATAAGATAGTTGCTCCTTTATAGCGTGAAGCATTCATTTCAAATTTAGGGTTAGGTGTTTTGTCATCACTAATATAACGCCAATCATAAAACAACACATCTCCATAGCCTGTTTTTTGTATCCTTTTCATAAATTGCTTTGGAATAATCTGGTCTGTATCTACATTCCGCGCATCCAAAGGTGCTACAATTCCTTTTAATATATTAAATTTTTCCACATTCTATCTCCTTCTACTTATTAAATTTCCATTTTCTTATATCGGTAAAATGTCCTGTAATTGCACATGCGGCTGCCATTGCAGGACTGACAAGATGAGTCCTTCCACCTTTGCCCTGACGACCTTCAAAATTACGGTTCGAGGTAGAGGCACATCGTTCTCCCGGATTTAATCGGTCATCATTCATAGCAAGGCACATTGAACAACCCGGCTCTCTCCATTCAAAACCCGATTCTATAAAGATTTTATGTAAACCTTCTTGTTCTGCCTGTTTTTTTACAAGCATAGAGCCAGGGACAACAAGTGCTTGTTTTATTCTATTATTAACTTTATAACCCTTCACAACCATTGCCGCTTCGCGCAAATCTTCTAATCTGCCGTTAGTGCATGAGCCAATAAAGATTTTGTCAACCTCTATTGATTCAATTGGCATTCCCTCATTTAAGCCCATATAGTCTAAAGCCTTCTTCACAGCATTTCTACGAGTTGTGTCTGAAATTTCATTTAACACAGGCACTTTCCCAGTGATTGGAGCCACCATCTCAGGCGAAGTTCCCCATGTGACCTGCGGTTCAACTTCTTCAGCATTGATGGTAATAGTTCGGTCATATAAACAGCCCGGCTCGGATGCCCAGGACAACCAGAGTTGAATAAGTTCTTCTTCTTGTATATTTTTGGGAATGTAAGGTCTACCTAATAGATATTTTACTGTCTTTTCGTCGGGTGAAATTAATCCTGCACGAGCACCTGCTTCAATGGTCATATTGCAAAGGGTCATACGCCCTTCTACGGAAAGATTTTTAACAGCATCTCCAGTATATTCAACAACATAACCTGTTCCGCCTCCTGTACCAATTTTCCCAATAATATATAATATTATGTCTTTTGCAGTTATTCCTGGGGTCGGTTTATCTTCAATACGAATTTCCATTGTTTTAGATTTTCTTTGTAATAGTGTTTGTGTAGCAAGGACATGTTCTACTTCGCTAGTCCCAATTCCAAAGGCTAATGCCCCTAATGCACCATGGGTTGATGTATGCGAATCACCACAAACAATTGTCATTCCAGGTTGTGTCAATCCCAATTCAGGACCAATAACATGAACAATTCCATTTTTTGGGTCGTTCATATCAAAATATTGTATTCCAAATTCTTCACAATTCTTTTTTAATGTTTCTATTTGTAATACAGATAATGGGTCTGAAATAGGTTTGTCTCTATTAACCGTTGGGATGTTATGGTCTATGGTTGCAAATGTTAAATCAGGTCTACGCACTTTTCTACCAGAGAGCCGAAGCCCTTCAAAGGCTTGTGGAGAGGTAACCTCATGGACATAGTGCCTATCTATGTATAAAATGGGGTCCTGGTCGTTAGGTTCACAAACTAAATGTGCTGACCAAATCTTTTCATAAATATTTTTTGGCATGATTACTCCTTTCTTTATATATAAATATAATCCTATTAAACTTCGTTTTATTTCTTACAAAAGGGGAATATTATTATATCAGAAAAAACTGTTTGATTGCTTTTGGGGGCAAATTATTGAATATGAGAATTTAGGCTTTTTGACGGTCCCCTTTTCCTTTGCCAGGAATTCTACCTGCCTCTTTAATCATATTTAAAACATTCTGGTGTATGATTTCGGGGTCGTCATCTGCGGATGAT
>DAOOVZ010000284.1:0-2814 GCA_035370665.1 Candidatus Hydrogenedens sp. | reverse complement strand
AGAGCGAATTCGTTCTAAATATAAAAACATAGTTTCAATAGTATAAACACATCTTCTTTATATACAAAAATGAATTTCACTTCACAGAAAAAAATAACTATTTTAGGTTCAACAGGCTCTATTGGTTGTAATGCTTTAGAGGTAATCCGTTCTTTTCCTGATAAGTTTAAAGTAGTTGGTTTATCTGCTCATTCAAATATAGCACTGCTAAAAAAACAGATTAAAGAGTTTCAGCCTGAATTTGTTGTTATTGATAATTTAACTGCAGTATCTCACCTTAAACATGAGTTTAATGGTTTGAATATTCTATATGGAGAAGAAGGACTGAACCAGATAGCATCGGTAAAGGTGGATATTCTTCTCTCTGCAATAGTCGGGGCAATAGGTTTGTGTCCATTGTTGGCAGCGATAGAAAGTAATAACAATATTGCCCTTGCCAACAAAGAGCCGCTTGTTATGGCAGGTAAATTGATAACACAAAAAGCATACGAACACTCTGTAAAACTTATACCTGTTGATAGTGAACACAGTGCCATTTTCCAATGCTTGATGGGACAGGATATAAATAAAGTTGAAAAGATATATCTTACAGCGTCAGGCGGTCCATTTTATAACAAATCTACAAAAGAACTTGAAAATGTAACACCTGATGAAGCAATAAAACATCCTACATGGAAAATGGGGAAAAAGATAAGCGTTGATTCTGCTACACTAATGAATAAGGGTTTGGAAATTATTGAAGCAATGTGGTTGTTTGATTTAGATGAAAAGCAAATTGATGTCGTAATTCACCCGCAGAGTGTCGTTCATGGATTAGTTGAGTTTGTAGATGGAAATATTCTTGCTCATTTTGGACCTACCGATATGAGATTACCAATATTATTTTCACTTACATATCCAGATAGAACTGTGTCTCCCTTAAAAAAATTGAATATTAAAGAATTGTCCAATTTAACTTTTGATTATCCTGATACAAAAAAATTCCCCTGTTTACAAATTGCAAGAACAGTCGCAAAAACAGGAGGAATTGTTCCAACAATATTAAATGCTTCAAATGAGGTTGCTGTTCAAGCCTTTTGTGAAGGAAGAGTCAAATTTACGGATATATATAAGGTTGTTCAAGAAGCACTTGATAAAATATCCTATACGCAAGAAAATTACGATTTAGAAACAATATTACAAATAGACAAAGAAACGCGTAAAATATCATACGATATAATTAAACAACTAACATAAACTTTTAGGAAAAAACATAATGTTATTCAGTATATTTATTTTCGTTGTTGTTTTAAGCATATTAGTTTTTGTTCATGAGTTAGGGCATTTTGTAGCTGCTAAACTATGCAATATTTATGTTGACCAGTTTAGTATCGGCATGCCACCTCGACTTTTCGGGATAAAAATAGGAGAGACGGATTATTGTATTGGTGCGTTACCTATTGGTGGTTATGTAAAAATGGCTGGTCAGGAAGATGTCCCTATGGATGATAAAGAGAGAGAAGAAACTTATGGACATGTTCCACAAGAACGCTGGTTTAAGTTTCGTCCGCTCTGGCAAAGATATATAGTGATTATCAGTGGTCCGTTTATGAACTTTGTTCTCGCTATCTTCATATATATTATCCTTGTCGCGAAAGGGACACTACTTCCAGAAATGGAGATTGATTCAAAAATTGGGAAGATAGAAGAAAATAGTCCAGCCTTTACCGCACCTCTTTTTATATACGATGAGACAAAGAAAGAGAGAACAGACTATCCTGAAAATCCTGATGATATAGGCTGGAAAACTGGAGACAGAATATTATCAATTAATGGAAGTCCTGTTAAAAAATTTAGTGATTTATTTGTCAATGCAGCGTTAGGTGGTTCGTCAGGTGAGCATAAAGTAATATTAGAAAGAGAAAAATCGGACAATACTATTCAACGATACATTTCATTCGTAAAACCAGAAATTATGGAAAACAGTGAAGTTCCACGATACGGTGTTGCCCCGTTCTATTCTGCACTGGTTAAGGAAGTGATTAAAGGTATGCCCGCAGAACAGGCAGGGCTAAAAGAAGGGGACATTATTCTTTCAGCAAATAATATTCGAGTAGACCGAACAACTTTTGTAGAACTCACAGAAAAAATACTGCCTAACCAGCCCTTAAAACTTGTAATAGAGAGGAATGGTCAAAAGCAGCAAATTGAGGTTACTCCCACTACGGTTGGCAGATTACTTGGAATGACTTTAATAGAAACGAATTTAGATGAAGGCCAAAAAGGGTTATTAGTAGCAGATATTGACCCTGAAGTTCAGAAGAAGACAGGTTTAAGGAGAAAGGACATTATCACAAAGATTAATGGTGAGCCTTTTACTATTGAACGATTCCATCAATTTGAGAGAGAACATCCCGGAGAGGCTATTGAATTAGATGTGTATCGTCCTCCTGTCCTCATGGGTTTACTTGAAAAATCTTCAAACTTAAAATTAAAAGTGACTCTTGATTCTGTTCAGGCAATTGGAGTAGCACTGGGTGAACGACTTGTGAAGGTAAGTTGTCCACCTACTCAATGGTTATCCGAAGCGTTGAAGCGAAGTTATAATGACCTTAAACAAACTGTGCTTGTATTAAAAGGACTTATTATAGGTGCAGTCAGTCCTAAAGTCCTTGGAGGTCCTATTATGATTTTTGATGCGACCTCAAAAGCAGCGAGCATGGGTATAGACTGGTTATTAGGACTTGTAGCATTAGTAAGTGTAAATCTTGCTGTTGTTAATCTGCTACCAATCCCGATACTAGATGGAAGTCTTGTCTTCATTTTGACCATTGA
>DAOOVZ010000283.1:0-2826 GCA_035370665.1 Candidatus Hydrogenedens sp. | reverse complement strand
CTATTTGTCTTGTCTATTTGTTTTATTTCTACTTTTGCAATAAATAATGCCATTGCAGATTTTTCACTTGATAGTCTCTTAAAACCTCTGACAGGACAAAGTATACGAAATAGCAGTTCTTCCGAAGACATTACAAGGAATAATGACGCAAGTGCTATCGAGCCAAATCAGACCCTTGTGCTTTTAGATACAGACGGACCAGGTATAATTACTCATATCTGGAATACGGTTGCCACAAAAAATCTATTTTATGCAAGAGCAATTGTTCTACGAATTTACTATGATAATATGGAGAAACCAAGTGTTGAGGTGCCACTTGGTGATTTCTTTGGTTTGGGTCTGGCGGCACACAAGGAATTTATCTCACAGCCTGTGGTAAATACTTCATGGGGTCGTGCCCGTGCTTGCTTCTGGCAAATGCCATTTCAAAAACATATCAAAGTTACCGCAACAAACGAGTCCGATATACGCGTTGACTCATTTTATTTCTATATAGACTGGAAAAAGTTGAATGAGGTCAATTCTGATATGCCCTATTTCCACGCCCGTTATAGGCAAGAGTATCCAGCAAAACCAGGAAATTATACCTTAATGGAAACAAAGGGAAAGGGTGATTATGTAGGCACGGTTTATTCCGTTATGCAAATGGAGACAGGTTGGTTTGGTGAAGGTGATGACTTTTTCTATATTGATGGAGCAGAACTTCCACAGTTAAAAGGCACAGGGACAGAAGATTATTTTAATGATGCATGGGGATTTCGCGAATTTTCAGCCCCTTATTATGGAGTCCCAATGTATGAAGGTGTATTTGCAGGTGACCGTGTGAGTGCGTATCGCTGGCATATTCCTGACCCTATCCATTTTGATAAGAGTTTGAAGGTGGTTATTGAACACAAAGGCAGTATTATGAACGAGAAAGCACCACTTACAAAGATGGACCTTGGCGGGTTTAAAGAGCGTGAGGATTGGGTCAGTTCTGTGGCATTTTGGTATCAGACCCCACCAACGACATGGGACGAACCCTTACCCCCTGCTGAAAAACGCTATCCACCACATCAATCCCTTATGTCTGACAAACTTACCTATCGAGCAGACCCACCTCTGGCAGTCGTTCCAGGAGACTATTACCTGCTTTATATTCCTCTTACTCAGAAGGCAAGTATTGAATTTGATTTTGAAGTTCAGCAAAAAGGGACTTATCGCATTGACTCGTTCATGATTTTCTCCCTGTTCAGTGGCGTATTTCAAACATATATGGACGGAAAATTATTTGGGACACCAATTGACTTTTCTGCACCGGGATTTGATTTCTGTCCTGTATATTTAGATATACACGAACTTTCAGCAGGTAAACATACCCTTCGTTTTGAAGGGGTTGTGCAGACACCTAAATATTCACGGTCTATGGCGCCGAAAACTTACGGTCTGGGTATCATTAACCTTATGCTTCTACGACTGGAAGACATGGAAGGATACCGAAGCGTTCTAAAACAATTAGACCCAAATGCATTCCCTCAGGAACAAAGAAACAATTAAGAAATGATTAAACCCAATCTAATATAGGTCAAGATATGAAAGTTATTATCACAGGTGGCGGAACAGGTGGACATATCTTTCCTGCCCTTGCCATACTTGAAGAATTACAGCGACGCGACCACCTTTTGCTTGTGCAATGGGTTGGTAAAAAAGGCAGCATGGAGGAGGAGATTTGTAAACAAAAAAATATCCCTTTCCGCAGTGTTCCTATTCGTGGCTGGCCTCGAAAAGTTAGTTTCGCTCAGGGTATAACATTTTTAATGTTGATTTTGTCTATTTTGCGTGCATTCCAGATTCTACTTAGATTCCAGCCACAAATAGTTATTGGCGTAGGAGGATATGTATCGTTCCCTATTATATGGGCAGCACAGAAATTGAAGATACCCACCGTGCTACATGAACAGAATTCGCGCTTAGGAATGGCAAATCGAATCTTGGCAAAAGAGGCACAGAAGATATTTTTGAGTTTCCCATTAATGGAAGACCTGCCACAAGAAATCTATCCACCTGAAAAATTTATTATCACGGGGAATCCTATCCGGCATGCGTTTTTAGACCCTCCTTCAAGAGAAGAAGCCCTGAACAGATTGGAACTAAACATAGAACAAAAAACAATCCTTGTGATGGGAGGGAGTCAGGGCGCTCACACACTCAATTCCGTTGTGGCTGAAATGCTGAATGCTTTACAGCCTGACGAATTTCAAATTATCTGGATAACCGGACGAAACGATTATGATAATTATAAAAACCTTGCAACTACGGCAAAAGTGCCTGTGAAAATTTATCCCTTTTATGAAGATATGGCTACAATGATGTCTGCCGCCGACCTGATTATTGCTCGCTCTGGTGCTTCAACCTTAGCAGAGATTACAGCATTAGGTAAACCGTCAATTTTAGTGCCATTCCCTTATGCAACCGATAATCACCAAGAATATAATGCTCGTTCATTAGAAAAGGTAGGTGCTGCAGAGGTGCTTCTTGACAAAGATTGTTCCGTGAATAATTTGCTTCCTAAAATTCGCAAAATTCTAAACAACGATAAACTATACCAAAGCATATCCAATTCTGCAAAGAACCTCGCTAAACCTCTTGCGGCAGAAACCATTGCAGAAGAAATTATTCGTTTGGTATTTTCATATTCCACCGAATAACTCCAGAATAACTTCTGTCTGTTAAAAGGTTTGGGAAGGTCTTTGGATATTAAGGTAGATGTCGGGGGACGGTAGGTTATAGGATGAGGGATTAAAAGAATCCTTGAAGATAGTTTTATCTTTTTGGAACCAGTCTAAT
>DAOOVZ010000282.1:0-2831 GCA_035370665.1 Candidatus Hydrogenedens sp. | reverse complement strand
AATTCCATTAGTGAATACACCCATTTTAGGAGCAATATTGTATACCTTGCCCAATATAGATTTATCTCACATTCACAGTGCATTAGAACAGTTCTTTTCTCCAAGTGCCGTAGCAAAAAATTTTGACGCAATATCTCGCGTTTATAAGGAGTGCGTCATTGAAACATCTCAAAATAAATTAAGTGAGGCGTAAGTTCCATGAATACACGCAATTGCAGTCATATAATATCTTGTTCCTCACCAGCCAGGGGTGAAGCAGGTTTAACTGGCGAATGGAGGACACAGAGACCTGTCTTGAATAAAGACAAATGTTTAGCGGTTAAAGCCAATAAAGATATTTGCTATCAATGTTGGGCTTTTTGCCCTGAAGGAGCCATAGAGCGAAAGCCCGGTGGTCCTATTAACATGGATTATTGTAAAGGGTGTGGAATTTGTGAGCAGGTATGTCCTGCGGACGCTATACAAATGGAAAATGAATATGAAAGTTCAGAACCAACCAGAAATAAGTAATGTAATAGAGTATGCTTCCAATCCGAAGTCATATCCTCCGGGCAGTCATGTTCTTACAGGTAATCAAGCCGCTGCAATAGGTGCTTTTCTGTCGAAAGTTAAGGTTATAGCGGCATATCCCATTACTCCACAATCACCCGTTGTGGAAGACCTGGCTAAATTTGTAGAACAGGGTGAACTGGAAGCGGAATTTGTCCCTGTGGAAAGCGAACATAGTGCAATGGGTGTATGTATCGGTGCGTCTATTGCAGGTGCACGGGTATTTACTGCAACTAGTGCTAATGGACTTGCTTATATGTGTGAACAACTTCACTGGGCGTCTGGCTCTCGTCTGCCAATCGTGATGGCATGCGTCAATAGAGCCATGGCGGCACCGTGGAATGTGCTCAATGACCAGCAAGATTCCATGTCCCAACGCGATGCAGGTTGGATTCAATTATTTTGTAAAGATAATCAGGAGATTATTGATTCTATAATACAAGCCTACCGTATTGCCGAGAAAGTCTATCTCCCTGTGATGGTTTGTTATGACGGCTACATCCTATCCCATACCGTTATGCCTATTGAAGTCCCCGATGGCAATAAAGTGAGACATTTCCTGCCTCAATATTTGCCGCATACACCGATTGATTTGAGTAAACCTATAAACATGAACCCTGTAACGCTTGCAGACCCCAGAACCAATGCTGATGGTGTGTTATGCCACGGGTATATGGAACATAAATATCTACATCACACAGCACTTCGTGAAAGTTTGAATGTAATCGAAGAAGTAGACGCTGAATATCAAAATCTCTTTGGACGCAGTGCAGGTGGACTATTTACACAGTATAAAACTGACGATGCGGAAGTTATAATAGTTGATGCAGGCAGTATTGCAAAATTAAGTTCATTGGTGGTGGACATGCTTCGAGACATTGATATACCTGCTGGACTTATATTATTAAGAGCATATAGACCATTTCCAAACAAAAAACTATCTTCCGCTTTAAAGGGTAAAAAACTAATTATCACTATTGACAAAAGTTTGAGTTATGGTTATCAGGGACCAATAAGTGTTGATGTTAAATCTTGCTTATGTGAGGCAGGTATTGCGCCAACCGTTGTTGGTTTCATAGCAGGATTGGGAGGGAGAGATGTTAAACCACATGAAATAGCGGAGGCTGTTTATAACTGTTGGAATAAATTTACATCTGGTAAACTGGATTCAGAATCTATATCAGAATCACAATGGATTAACTGTATGTATTAGGAATAACAAATCATGACATCTATCCTTGAATTACCGTCAGAAGAATATATGCTACCGGGAAACCGTGCCTGTGCCGGTTGTGGTTTAGGAATTGGATTGAGACATATATTAAAAGCGTTAGATGGAAAATGCGTTATGACTGTCCCTGCGTCGTGCCTCACCGTATTAGGCGGAATGTATCCTATATCCTCTATAAATGTCCCATGGATTAATACAGTATTTCCGGGAACATCCGCAGTAGCCTCCGGTATAGTTGCTGGATTAAAAGCCACAAAACACGAAGCCATTGCCGTTTTAGCAATGGCTGGCGATGGTGGAACTGTGGACATAGGCATTCAAGCACTTAGCGGTGCAGCAGAAAGAAATGCAAACTTCCTTTTTATATGTTATGACAATGAAGCATATATGAATACAGGCACACAACGTTCAGGAGCCACTCCCAGAGGCGTTAAGACCACAACCACCCCTGTTCACGGAAAACTCCATAATCCCAAAGACATGGGTAAAATTATGGAGGCACATAATATCCCATATATAGCAACGGCATGTGTATCATATCCCACAGATTTATATGACAAAGTAAAAAAAGCCAGAGATATGCAAGGGTTGAGATATATCCATCTCTGCGTTCCCTGCCCCTCAGGGTGGCAATACGACCCAAAAGATACAGTAACCATCGGACAATTAGCCGTCGAAACAGGAATGGTTGTGCTTTATGAAATTGAACATGGGGTCTTTAATTTAACAGGTAGAAGCCGTCGTTTAGCAAAAGGAGGCAAACTAAAACCTATAACAGAATACCTATCCATGCAAAAACGCTTTGGCAATATAGATTCTAATATTCTGGAAGAATTACAACAATATGTCAACGACCGCTGGAATGAATTCACCTCAAAAGACAAAACTCTAACCAAATAAACCTCTACAAATAGTTCTCACACTTCCAGCCATCGCATTGAGTAATATCTATTATGCTCTTATTATCAAACACTAACTTCTCACAAATTAAGTAATATAAGAGATATGTCCAGAGTGTGGAGATTAAGATTTTTCGGAATAGATAGGGGTA
>DAOOVZ010000281.1:0-2860 GCA_035370665.1 Candidatus Hydrogenedens sp. | reverse complement strand
AAGTATTATCAATCAAATGGCGCCTTACTTGCTGTTTGGCTTTTTGATTGCGGGGATATTGTCACAGATAATCCCTACCTCTTGGGTTCAAAGACATCTTTCAGGTAAAGGCTATGTCCCCATAGTAAAAAGTGCCATGATAGGTGTCCCCTTGCCACTCTGTTCCTGTGGTGTAATCCCTGTTATGGCTTCATTTAGAAAACAGGGAGCGAATGTTCCGGCTATGTTATCTTTTATCCTGTCTACTCCACAAACAGGCGTGGATTCAATACTCGCAACTTATGCACTATTAGGTCTAGTAATGGCTATTTACAGACCATTTATTGCATTAATTACTGGACTTTTAGGCGGTGTTATATATTATTGGATTAGTAAAAAAGAAGTTGAACAAGAAGCAAATGAATTGAATGAGCGTAGAGAAAATTCAAAAAGCGATGAGGAACACACAGTATTCAACAAAAAAGTTATTATTAATAAATTAATTGAGGTGTTTCATTATGGTTTCATTACATTACCGCGTGAAATTGCTCGACCACTGGTTGTAGGAATAATAATTACAAGCGCAATAACCACCTTTATACCTCCTGGCATTATTACAAAATTTTTAGGTTCAAACATACTGCAAATTTTTGCAGCGATTTTGGTCGGTATACCTATTTATGTCTGTGCAACTGCGTCTATTCCTATTGCACTTAGCCTGATTTATTTAGGTGCTTCTCCTGGCTCTGCACTTGCATTTTTAATTGCTGGACCTGCAACAAATTTCGCAACAATTGAAGTAATTAAGCAATTATTAGGCAAGAAAGCAGCAATTGTATATCTACTTACAATGGTTATTTCTGCACTATTTTTTGGCATAACCTTTGATGTGCTCGTTGATTACTTCCCCTTTATGAAATTTTCACAATTGCAAAGCATGCCTCATGTTCACGAGACATTTTTTAGTCCTACGAAACTTATTTCCTTGATATTTTTTACTTTAATCTTGATATTAGGTATACTTAAAATTGACCCGTTTCAATACTTATCAAGAAACAAAAAGGTGTTAACTTTGGAACAACCTTACATGAAAATAAAAGTTAGTGGAATGACCTGTTCCCACTGCCTTCAAAGAGTTACATCAGTATTAAAAAGTATTCCTAATGTTATAGATGTAAATGTCTCCCTTGATGATGGAGTAGCGATTGTCTATGGAAATCCTTCCTATGATGAGATTCATAAAGCCCTGTCAGAAGAAGGCTACCCTTCAAAAATGATTGAAGAGAACACATCCTGCAATAATTGTTGCGATTAAGGATAAACCTGAGATGAAACAGAGGGAATACAAAGACATACAAAAACTGTAGCGGTTATGGCGTCTTTCTTTGCGCCCTTTGCGGTAAAAAGCCTTGATAGACAAGTATCCGATTATACAAAAAAAAATTTAAAGGGAAATTAAGTGCCTCTTTTGTATAAACCAAAATTTTTAGATAGCCTTGTATTCTCTATGACAAAAACAAAATACTGTATTAAGTCCTTTTATATATATGGGCAATTTTGTATCTACTCTTTTTTTGTGCCGATTAAGCCGTCTATGACGAGTTTTTTGCCATCCCACATACCTGTTTTTATCATGCCCAATACCATAATTTCTATAATTCCATCGTCATAGACTTTATATTCTGCCTCGATACCTTTCGGAGACAGTTTGTTGACCACGCCTCCCTTTACAAGCACCTTTTTAGCGTCTAAAAACTTCAAATCAAATTCTTCAAATCGCCAGAAGGTCCCGATAAGGCTCTTGTGTAGTTCGTTTGTGGGAAGACCTTCCCGGGTAGAGTCTGCTGGAATACTGTCTGTATTACCCTGTTCCTGAGTAAATGTTCCAGCAGAAGGGAGTAATGGTTCTACTTTTACCTCTTTTATCTGTTCCTTATTTCCTTCACAGCCAGAAATAACCCCAAGAAAACCCAATATCAAACAGAAAAAATTTATATTTTTTGACATTTCTTAGCCCTTTTTATAACTTGTTGTCTTTATCTATGCAAAGTAATAATTCTATTCCAATTTCATTGTTTAAGTAAAAACCTTGATTGGTTGGCTTATAAACACCTTTATTATACTCCAAAAGACCTCTGTTTGTCAGTTTATATAAGGCGGGTCCGAAATCATTTTCTAATGTAGAATGAAATCTTTCAAAATATGTTTTTTCATCTGTTCCGTCCGACAGACGAAAGTATTGTATTAGTGTTTCGACTTTCACCTCATTCTTGGTCAAATAATCTTCTTCAAATTTTTTACCGGGAAATTTCAAGTATTCTTTGATATTTGGTATATTCATGCAGCGCAGATTTCCAACATAAGAAAAAGCACCTGCTCCAATGCCTATGTAAGTTTCGTTGTGCCAATAAATTAGGTTGTGAATACACTTGTATCCCTGTTTTGCAAAGTTCGATATTTCGTAATGTTCAAATCCTTTTTCTACCAAATATTTCTCAGCAATTTTATATAGTTCAAGGCAGGTATCATCGTCATTCTTTTCTTTTAAGTTATTTTTGTATAATGGGGTTCCTGGTTCGTAAGTTAGGTTGTAAGTTGATATATGGCTGGGACTTAAGTTTAAAGCAATACTTAAATTCTCTTCCCATTTTTTTGCAGTAGATACAGGAATCCCAAAAATAAGGTCTAAACTCCAATTATCAAAATGTTTTGCAATAATTTCACAGGCTAATTTTGCTTTACTTGCATCATGTCGTCTCCCCAAATATTGTAATTCTGTATCAAAAAAGGACTGAACACCTATGCTTATTCTATTAATACCTACATTTTTTAGTTCATTTATCCAATCGTCTGTTATATCATCAGGATTAACCTCGATGGA
>DAOOVZ010000280.1:0-2861 GCA_035370665.1 Candidatus Hydrogenedens sp. | reverse complement strand
CATCAAAAGCAATCCATGTGCCTTTGCCCAGCATAAAGATAGCAGTGCACCTGTCTGTGTTTTGCAAGTTTTTAACGCTACCCCCGACCAACCTAATTCCCTTCCACGCAGGACTATTCTCCAATCATGAGCACTTTCATCCATAAATAGTGGTTTCCTTGCAGAAATAGGCCTCACATCTATTGGAAATTCTTCCAGTTCATAAGGAAACGGTTGCTCTACATAAAGCAGCATTCCATAAATGCGAGGCTGGTCTCTCATTAATTTATCTAATATTTCAGTCACATAGTCAACCTCTTTAACCATACAATTGAAATCAGCACTCAGCCACCAGACACCTTCTTCAAGAGCAATAGTCCCTACTCTCACTATTCTCTCGTAGTCCCATTCAGCATCATTCCCACGAAGTTTAATTTTTAAACATTTCAATCCGTCCTGATGTATCCACTCCCTCAATGAACACGGATAATTATCGTGTGGTCTTTCTGTAATCTCACTTTCCTCAAGCCAATCCAGTCCCCCGACCAAATGCCATGACAGTATATTTTCAGGTAAAGGGAATTCTAAAAATTGTTCAGGATACAAATTAGAAAAAGTGATGTTTTTATCTATTGCAGGAGTTATAAACCCCGATAAGTCTGTATTCATAAATTCACAATTATAAGTGTTATATGTAGACAACTGATGTAAATTTCCATAGGCATCGTGTAGAGCCAAATCAAAAGGGGAACAGCATACCAAACCTGCTAAACGAGGTAGAGATTCTGTCATACTACCTGTATTAAACTGCTTTAATGCACGCGGTAATACCTGTTCAAGAAACTGATACCCTATTTCTATAGGATGTCCAATGCCGTCAAAATTTTTGTATAAATATGCTAATTTTTGAGTAAAAGAAACTACATGTTGATAGCGTTCCGCATACGGTCTATCTGATTGCCAAATCCACTGGACATTTAACGGTGTCTCGCCCCAACCTATAGCGGCATTTCCATCCCTATCTTCTATCCGCAAACAAACACGAGCACAGACAACCTCTGTTAGGGTCTCCTTACCAAACTTCAATGGCACCCTTGTTTGGATTGGGATAAAATACAAGGCTAATGATTTAATTTGCACATCTGTATTCTTTAACATATTATCCCTTTAATATGAATCAAAAATATTTACTTCAACAAATGAACCTCAACATCCCCTACAAATAATCCATCAATCTGTATAGTACCACCCTCTTGAAGCAAACTGGGGTCATCTTCACGAATATAAACAATTTGATAATTGCCACGGGGAACTTTTAGTGTCTTTGTGTTCCCAGCCGGAATTGAAATGTCCTTGCCCCTTTTTCCTGAACGAATACCTACTTTTATTGGTGTATCCAGAGGATTGTATATTTTCATTTCATAGGAACCATCACTCAATCGGTAAGTATAGTCAGGCAGTTTTGCTTTTCTTCTTCCAGAAACCTGCTTTGTTTCCGTCTCCTGATTTTCAACATTTTTATTACGCGAACCTGAATATATAATTCTTCGATTGTTAGATACTATTTTTGTCTGGTTTTGATTTGTTGTCTGTGGAACTAAATTCTCCGTTTCTTGATTTATCGGCTGCTCTTTTACCTGTTTTCGCTCTTGTTCCAAAATGGGAACATTTATCTCATTTGTTTCTTTTGTAGATTCGTCTTCAAATTTGTTTATCGGACTTTCTTCCGGTTCTTCATAAACCTGAGTTTCCTCTACCTCTTCGGCTGCTTTCGGCATAGATACGGGGCGCACATAAAAACCACTCTTCCTTACTAATTTATTATTTGCAAAACGAGCAGAAAAACTGGAGCCTTCCTTGTCTGTCCATAAAAAAAGGGTTTCCCCCTTATCGTCTGAACTAACCAATGTTCCTGGTCTTTGTAATAATGCAACCACTTCATCTAATTCCATCCCTATTTTCAACTGCTCATACAAATCTCGGGTTAGCGGGACAATATTATCTGATTCCGTTTCTGACCTCTGAGAATGTCGTTTTAATATCCCATCTTCAAACCTACCATACAAAGACTTGCCTTCACGAGTCCAACGATATAATTTCATCCGACCCTCTGAGTCCTGTGAAACTAAAATATCAGGCTCCCCTAACACTTTAACCACTTCTTCATAACGCATCCCCAATTTTATTTGATTAAATATATCCTCTAATTCTGAAACTTCTGATTCTTCTTCTGAGATAGTTTCAGTCTCGGGTTTAATATCATCTCTTTCAACCGATGTCTGAACCTCTTCTGTATTTTCTGCGATATTTTCCTTTGGCTTTTTCCATTCTATAGTAGGTGTGATTGTAGATTGAATTCGTATTGGTGCTGTATTCTGAGCCTCTTCATCTTGCTCCTCTAATCTCTGGACAGGTTTATTTACAATACTCTCTTTCTTATGCTCTATAACATTTTCTCCCCCAGTTTTTGCAGATGAAGGAGCAATTTTTTGTTCTGGTGAAAAACAAGAGCAAAACGATAAAACCAAAAATAGACTTATCATTAAAGATAAAACATTGTTGTTTAAACAAACAAAAATATGTTTAGTAAAACGATTATTTCTTAAAAAATGTGTCATTTTCTTATCATTACATATAATAATATAAGTTCATTCTTAATATAAATTAAATTGTTTAATACTTATCAGTTTTATTATAATAAATATATTCATGAAAAAAAACAAATAGCAGGAATTTTTTGTCATTGTTGAAGATAATTTTTTTAAAGGGGGAAATCAATGCGTAGCATGACGGGGTTTGGCTGTGTCTCGGGTGTAGTGCGGGGCTCATTAGTATCATTGGAAATAAATTCTGTGAATCATCGTTCGTTAGAACTTTCAGTT
>DAOOVZ010000279.1:0-2870 GCA_035370665.1 Candidatus Hydrogenedens sp. | reverse complement strand
ATCCTCGGCGCCTTCCATCAGCCCCATTCCGTTTTGATTGACCTAAATTTTTTGAAAACATTGCCTATCCGTATCTATGCAGAAGGTTTTGCAGAAATTATTAAGCACGGTGTTATCGCAGATGAAGGACTTTTTAAATATTGTATGGATAAAGCAGACTCTCTAATGAATAGAGTTTTGAACAGTTTGCTATATCCCGTGATTCGTTCTTGTGAAATCAAGGCGGATATCGTTATGCAAGATGAAAAGGAACAGAATATTCGCGCATACTTGAATTATGGTCATACCTTTGGGCACGCGTTTGAGGCAGTAACCGACTATAAAAAGTTTCTTCATGGTGAAGCAGTATCATTGGGTATGATTGCTGCCGCAGAATTAGCAGTTTTGATGAACTATGTTGACGCAGAAGTGCCTCCCTTGCACCGTAAGGTTCTCCAAAAATATGGATTACCTATCTCCTGGAAAGAAGTGCCAATAGAAGAAGTATTGCAAGCAATGCAACGCGATAAAAAGTCTAAAGCAGGAAAATTGAGGTTTATTCTTCCGCGAAAAATAGGAGAGGTTGAAATTGTTGCAGATGTGCCAGAAGCACTAATTCGACAGGCATTGGTGAAGATAAAAAGTGAGTAAATTAGATTTGAGGAGTATAACCGAATGCTAAATGAAGAAGATAAATTTGACGAACTTTATGACAAAGGTTTGACTGCCCTTATGAAGGGCGAATTGAGTTCAGCAGAGGATACATTGAACCAATTGTTAAAATTAAATCCTCGCTCTCACCTCGCTTTATATCAATTAGGCAAGTGCTATGTTCGGTTAGGACAGATTCAAAAAGCCCAGAACACATTGGAGCAGGCGATTCAAATTCAACCTGAACATATCCCTTCCCTGGCAGAATTGGGTTTTGTTTATTTATGTCAGGAACGCATTCCAGAAGCGTATAAAATTTTTGTGAAAGCCACCAATATTAGACCTAATCATGGTAAATCCCTTATTGGTATGGCTGTGTGTCATTTTTCAGAAGGTAGGTGGGAACAATCCTACGATTGGGCGGTTCGCTCTGTTCAGTTAGGCGGCAGCCACTTTATGTCATTGTATATTCTTGCGAAGACCGAGAAAGTGCTGGGGCGATTAGAAGATACAGAGGAACATTTTAAGAAAGCAGAGGAATTACTAGAAAAAACTACTGAGGTAGCACCAGAACAGCCTGAAAGTTATTATATGCGTGGAGAAATTGCCATTGCTGGCGAATTTTATAACAAAGCCTACGAGTTGTTTCGTGAAGTTGAAAATAAAATGGATAAAGACCGATTCTACTATTTTTATCATGAAAAATTTGACATACTTACTACCTTAAATAAGCAGGGCATTTGCTTGAAACAATTGGGTAAAAAGGAAGAGGCGAAAGAGGTAGGTAAAAAAATACTACAATTAGACCCTGACAACAAATTAGGAAAACTACTGCTTGAAAAATAAAAAGGGTTAGAGTAAGAACTTTATTCGTATATTTTGGGTTTTACAATGTTAGAAAACTATTTAAAAGACATAAGAGATACTGCTTCAAAAGGCGATGCAACCGAAGAAAGTTTTTATACCTGTCTGTTAAATTTATTGATAGAATTTGCTAAAAGGAACAATAAGAGATTTTCTATAACACCACTTCCCAAAAGGACAGAAGCAGGAAATCCAGATTTTCGAGTCTGGGATGGAAAGCAATATATCATAGGCTACATTGAAGCAAAGAAACCGGAAGAAGACCTGACACACATTGAAAAATCTGAACAAATTAAAAGATATAGAGGAGTATTTCCCAATCTTATATTGACTAATTTTTTTGAATTTAGATTATACAGAGATGGTGAACTCGTTGAGAGTGTTCAGATTGCTTCTCCATCTATTCTTAGTAATTATCCATTAAAATCATTACCAGAAATAGAAAATGCAGAACTATTTTATGGACTAATCAATAAATTTCTTTCCTTCTCTTTACCTCAGACTCATAAAGCGAAAGATTTGGCTCATGAACTTGCTAAAAGGACACAGTTTCTCAAAGAGATAGTTCATTATGAACTTAAGGAAACGGCACCTACTCCTCATGAATCAGTGCGTGATTTTTATGAGGTATTTAAGAAATATTTGATTGGAGATTTGACAGAGGAAGACTTTGCAGACCTTTACAGCCAGACTATAACCTATGGATTATTTGCAGCAAGAACAAGGTCAAATAATGGATTTAACAGGAAACTTGCTTATGACCATATTCCAAAGTCTGTTGGGATACTTCGTGATGTTTTTAGATTTATTTCCATTGGTGAATTGCCAAAGCAAATGGAATGGATTATAGATGATATATCGGAGGTGCTTGCAGTAACCGATGTCTTTAAGATATTGGATGAGTATTTTCATCAACATAAAGGAAGTGACCCTATTGTTCACTTTTATGAGACTTTTCTTACCGAATATGACCCAAAAACAAGGGAACGAAGAGGCGTTTATTATACTCCCGAGCCTGTGGTCCTATATATTGTTCAGTCAATACATGAAATACTCAAAACTCATTTTGGAAAGAGGGATGGTTTTGCCTCTGATGATATAACTGTGTTAGACCCATCCGCAGGAACGCTTACATTTATGGCAGAATCGTCAAGACTCGCAGTCTCAGAGTTTGCCTCAAAGTATGGTGAAGGCGGAAAAGAAAGTTTTATTAAAGAACATATCCTAAAAAATTTCTATGCTTTTGAACTGATGATGGCTCCTTATGCTATCGGACATTTAAAGATTTCATTTTTATTAGAAGAATTAGGATATAAACTCGGTGATGAAGACAGGTTCAAACTCTATCTAACAAACACATTAGAAATGGAAGAATT
>DAOOVZ010000278.1:0-2887 GCA_035370665.1 Candidatus Hydrogenedens sp. | reverse complement strand
ATCATGTGCATATCCTTATATTAAGATAAAAAACCTTTTACATTATCCTATAAAAGTCCATTTTATCAAAAGAAAGGCTGCTAAACATTATTTGTTCAGCAGCCTTCAATTTAACTAAAAATGTTCAGTTTAGCAAACTTAAATTTTTTGTTTGCCTAATCTTCTATCAAATTTCCATGCAATATACGCACCTATTAAGGTTATTAGTGCAATAAGTAGCATATACCCGAATATATTCCCGATGGGAATTTCAGGTGATACATTTAGTTTCACACGATTTGACACTCTGGATTCAGGTTCATATTGTTGTGTCTCTTCATTCCAGGTCTGACCACTATCCGTCACTATGACAAAATACTCACCAGAATTATCTACTTGTAAGTCTTCTAATGTTAAGGTAGCAGAATCAGTTCCTACTGTATAAACTGCTTTTGTCCGCAAATCATCATGCTGCCACAAATAATGAACTGGTGGGACACCACCACTGACAATTACTTCAAAGGTATAGGATTCTCCAACCTTTCTCTCTACTTCTGGGTCACCTGCAAGCACAGGGGTTGACAGATGTTCATAAATATTAAGTGGCATTGCCTCAGTCCAGAGTGTTCCACGAGTATCTGTAATACTGCAATAATAAACACCGGCATCTGCAAGTGTAACATCATACAGGGTCAGATACGCTGTATATGGGTCAGCATTACTTTGTATTGGACTACCAATAGCATTTTCTGCATTTGTCCCATTTTTATACCATTGATAGGTTCTTGTTCCTTTTCCGCCCTGTGTAGTCACGCTTAATCTTACTTCTGCAGTGTTAACATACACAGTGCCCGGATTGTCCACTTCAACTATTTCTAATGGGTCTCCTACAATTAGATATGCCCTGTTTGAAATAGTAGTTCCTGCGGAGTTTGTAATTACGACATCATAGTAGCCTTCATCTTCTATGCGGGCACCTAATATCTGCAATGTGCTTGTAGTTGTGCCCGGTAATGCATTTAGTGTTGCACCGAATATATGCATTCCATCGCTCGTAAGATTACTATTATTCAAACGCCACTGATAGGTTACATTTGCTCCACTATGAGCAGTAACAGATAATGTTATAGCACCACCTTCGTCTACCTGTGCATTAGAAGGCTGAGTAATTATAGTTGGTGGGTCATTAACCCTCAGATATACGACTAAGGATTCCACATGCCCCATAGAATTATCTACACGGACATAGTAATACCCTTCATTCTCTTCCTGAGCACCAGGACCCATAGGCGGTCCAAAAATATTATATATGGCATAAGCAGAGCCTTGTCCCTGACGAATTATATTATCAGGACAAATTTGTTCGGTGCTACACACCTCTGGTTCAGGAGGTAATGTTTCTCCATCCATATCAGCGGGGAAGAAATACCATGTATAAGTTAGAACACCAGAGCCGCCAGCAGATATTACAAAGTTCACTGCCTGCCCTGGATTGACACTCTTTGATGTGGGCTGAACCATTATAGCCGGGTCTCGTATTTCAAGAAATGCAGCATTTGTATCCACACCGGATAAACTACCACCATTAAATATTTTGCATCTATAATACGCATTTTCTGTTACATCCAAAATATTTGCAGTAATTGTAAATCCTGGTGGGCTACCACTTGGAGTTGTGCCTGCTGGATATGAACCTGATTGACCAGAAATATTTAACCATGGTCCACCGGCACTGGCTGCTTTTTGCCATTGCCACCATATAGGCAGTGCACCAGCAACTCGTGTCTGGAAGGAAACATTAGCGTGAGGTGGAGCAGATATATTTGTCGGATGCTCTAATATTCTAACACCATCACGCACATTTAGTTTCGCAGGTTGGGACATTGCATCACCTGCATCGTTCATTACCTTAACGCGATACCATCCTTGATTAGCCTCACTAATTGAAGGGATTGTATATGTTTGTTCCCGTGCTCCTGAGCCCGGTAAATCCGAGAAGTTTGCATCAGGAGGAATAATTTCTGGCGCTAATTCTGGTGATTCCAATTGGGGAGCAAATTGCCACTGATACCCCCGACTTACTATAGTATAGTCAATACTTGGGTTAATACCCGGTGCCGGTGGTAAGTCAGTAGGCTTTAATGTTTCCACAGTAAATGACACCAACATATTTGGATAATCTTCAACATCCACAGGATGCTGGGTTATTATAGGTGCTTCTAAAACATTCAAGAAAGCGTCCCTTGATAATACATCACCAGCATTATTTCTTAATCGAACACGATAATATCCTTGTAATGCTTCTGTAACGACTGGAATTTCGTATGATGGACTTGTTGCCCCTATAATTTCACGGAAAGTCCCATCTGTATTTCTGAACCACAGATACTCAATAGCAGAAGAGCTCTGCCCTGCTACTGTAAATTTAGCATAACCATTAGGCCAGACAGCAACATCTGTTGGCTGTTGAGTTATTTGTGCTAACTGTAACAATGTTACTTGAGCATCAGAAGGAACGGTTGTTGTCCAGATTTGACCTGGGGCAAGTTCTCCTGTCCCATTGTTAATATTCTTTGGTGTTGCAGGGGGGACTCCTGTCGCATTATCTACCTTTAAGTATAAGCCAGAAAAAGTATCAGTAGAAGACTCGTTTATTACGACAATCTGGTCAAACTCTTTGTAAGGACTATAATTGTTCCCGTAATTATAATTAAGTCTCTTTAATACAACCCTTGATGTCATTGGAGGTGCATCTTGCGGAATTACCTGAACTGGAGTAATAGCATTTACAAAACTTTCATTCCAATAAGGAGGCTGTAAAGTTCCTTCAATTGCCGGTCCACCTAATAGTTGTGGAATATATGGATGTTTATAATAATGATTGGGAAATCGGTTTTCATCTGTAAAT
>DAOOVZ010000277.1:0-2909 GCA_035370665.1 Candidatus Hydrogenedens sp. | reverse complement strand
TTCGCCGCATCTATGCCCAATACGCCCATTATAAAATAATCTATATATTCTTTTGTAACATTATTATTTTTCTCATTAATAAATGCGTCACTCATATATTTTGTTTTACCTGCTATTTCTTCAAGTTCTTTTAATTCGTACCGAACTGCATAATTTGCAATCCGTTGAATAGAAACCGAACCTGACTTATTTTGTCCAACAGCAAATTGAATTGCTTTTTCTCCAACCTCACGGGCTTCTTTCTGGTCTACTTCACTTACACAGCCTAAGAAACTTCTTTGTGGATAACCTAATATATCTGCGCGTGCCCTAATATTTTCTTTTTTATATTCTAATTTAAATACACTCTTTATAAAATTAACTAAATCGTCTCCCAATGCACCTGTGCCCGAAAACTGAACATTTCCAAAAGCATCTATTTGTCCTTTATTGAATCTTTCTGCAATAGGTATTTCTTTCTCATCACGGATACCTTCAGAAATAGCAACTATGCAACGACCTAAACGATCATATACTTTTTTTACATCTTCAAAGAATTTTTTGGAAATAAATGGTTTTTCTGGTACATAAATTAAGTGAGGACCATCATCAGCATATTTTCTTGCATAAGCAGATGCGCCTGTAAGAAAACCAGAATTCCGACCCATAACAATTACTATATGGATTCCAGGTAACGCCTTATTATCAAGATTTATCCCTGCAAAAGCCTGCGCCACATATTTTGCTGCTGAAGGAAATCCAGGACAATGGTCATTCTCTAAAAGGTCATTATCAATTGTTTTGGGCACATGAATCAGCCTCAAATCATATTGCTCACTTTTGGCGGCTTCTCCAATAAGACGACATGTCTCTGCACTATCATTTCCACCTATATAGCAAAAATAGTGGATATTATATTTATCAAATATGCCAAGAATTTTTTTGCAATATTCTTCATCGGGTTTGTCCCGTGTTGAAAATAATGCAGAAGATGGAGTTTGTGCCACTGCTTCTAAATGATGTGATGATAATTCTGTAAGATCAAGAAACTTTTCATCTGTAATACCCTTAACTCCATATTTTGCTCCGAAAATGTGAGAAATTTGGGAGTATTTTCTTGCCTCTGTAATTATACCTACTAAACTTTGATTAATTACAGCGGTGGGTCCACCACCTTGCGCTACAACTAAATTTCTTTCTGATGTTGACATATAGTTCTCTCCTTTTATTTATTTTTTTCTGCTAATAATAACCTTAAGATCGGAAATATATTGCTATTATGACATGTTTTAAATCAAAAAAACAAGAAGATATATATACAATCAATTACTTAATCAACATTTTATTTTCTTAAAAGAAGATAAATAGTAATTATAAAGTAGTGATTATTTCTAATTTTGCTTAAACAATTTTAGACCAATATTTTGGTTTTGTTATCTTATATCTTTTAATTCTATGAAAGAAAATTATTCCATATATTCTATATCTTGTCGCGTATGTAGGCATAAAATCTGATTTTTTTCTCACAATATATTGTTTTTTCGTTATATAATGTATATTGAAAGAGGATTGGTAAAATGCTTAAGATTTTAATTATTAGCAAAAATCTCAAGGCAGAAACTATTGTTAAAGAACTTGAATCGTTAGAGAATGAAGTAACCCTTTTAGATAATCTCGATTCGGCAAATGAATTAATTTTAAAAGGGATTCATGATATCTTATTAATTGACTATGATGAATCCCAAAAATTATCAAAAGAAGAAATTGAATATATCCGTTATTTTTCACAATCGCCATACGAACTACCTATCTACATATTGTTGGAAGGTTCAAGGAATGATATTCCACATACTGATAGAGAATGTTACTCAGGAATTTTTCCCTATAACCACAGTGTAGATATGGTTAATGAATTTATATCGCATTTCCACCCACTGAATACAGGATAATATTAAAAGGTATATCCAACATTAATTCCAAGTATATTTGTTTCCTGATTATCATCTTTTAAGTTAGCATTTGATATATGTCCAAAGCGAAGAACCATATCCCAATTCGGACAAAATTTATAACCTAAGCCAATTCCAGAAAAGAAATTAAGATTTGATGAATTCCCTTCAAACTTGTGTTCATGCAAACAAAGAATTTCATGTATCTCTGTGAAAAAACCCCTTTCTTGATTTCTACTAAAAAAGAATTTAAATGCACCACCAATACCTAAACCGGCTACATCTTCAATATTACTTTCTTGAATATAAGCAAAGAAAGGCATAAGCCTTAATGAAAGATTTGTTCTCTGAGATAAGTCTTTTCCAATGTCAAAAATTGAGGAAAGTAATACTCCATCTGTTTCATCGCTATCATGTCCTATTCGCATAGAAGAGCCAAATTCCAAGCGAAGTTTTAACTTATTCGTTTCTTCTTTACATGTCTCATCAGAAAACAATACTTGACAACAAAAGATAATAAGCACAAAAATAATAATTATTTTTACTTGTAAATAATTTTGTTTTTTCATAAAAGTCCCTTCTTGTAAAAAATTTCTTTTATTATATCATATTTATCTATAATGTCAAGTAATTTTTAGACAAAAAAATCAACTAAACCATTTTTTTATCCAATTTGCTACAATCTCTGGTTTTTCTTGGGGGACAAAATGGCTTGCCTCATGAATTTTAATCAAATATGAAGAGGGTATTTGTTTTATTTGAGGATAACCCAATGGTAGCAAATAACTATTTTCCCCATACATAATTAATACAGGGATTTTTATTTTTTTTAGGTTTGAAAACCAACTATGTGGATTTGAAGATAAATATTGGAAAGATTCAATTTTTGGCGAGCATTTTAAAAAATATCTACCATCTGTATCCTTATAAAATCCATACTTTACAAAACTTTTCCAGACATCTTCTCTCCAATCTTTATAT
>DAOOVZ010000276.1:0-2943 GCA_035370665.1 Candidatus Hydrogenedens sp. | reverse complement strand
TTTACATGAAGGTTCTATTGATGGTAGTCCGGGTGGTGCACATGAAGGTGAAGGTGAAGGGGGTGGAGGAGGTGGTTGTGGCTGTGGTGGCGGTAAAGATATGCCATCCTTTGATGGGTTTATGAAATACCTGTTAGACATTATATTTGTCGGTTTACTTGTATCACTGATGAGTGGCATGAAGAAACAAAGTAAGCAATAGAATATCACTGATATTTTTTCCAGTTTCTTCCTATTACTGTTGAGTGGCATGAAGAGACGGCTGTAGTTTCAGAGAAATAAGAGTAGGTCGTATAGAAGGCGTATGCAATACGCCCCTACAAAATACGGTAAAGGTTTAATGCTGCATTTTTGGTTTAAAAATTTCCCTATTGGAGAGGGGTGTCCTGAAAGGACTGTGTGTTCTCTTATCATATAGTTTTTCAGAGACTATCCCGTCATACTACGCCTGCCAGGAACTGTCCAAAAAGTTTATTTCAGGCAATTTTGCTGTTATAAAATCAAACATATACAGTCACAAGCGAACATAAATCAACATTTGTTTTTTTAGGCAAATTTAACAAAAAAGGACTTTTTGGACAACCCCTACAGCCCCGAGAGTATAAGATTACATCTATCTTACAAAATACCTATCACAAGAGGGTATTCCTCTTCGAACTGCAAATGTTGTGGATATATATAATGCGATGGTGTCTAATTAAAAAATATCTAACAATATTTGGATAAGCAATATGGAAATAATGAGTCTGGTATGTTGATTACATAAATTTCACAATGGGTTAATTTATTTCGTAGCGGAAATTACGAAACATTTGTCTATGTCTTTTATTTGTTTTTAATTTAGAACAGTTGTTATATGTGGTTTAATTCATTATCATTGAAAACAACATGTTCAAATGATTGCATTTCTTGAGTGGCAAATTTCGAGCATTTTTTGTATAAATTAATTTAATTTTTCAGAGAACTATAATTATATCTTGTGGTTGTATAATTACAATTGGAAGGGGACTGCGTTTCAATTATTTTCAGCCTATATCATCCATTTTGTAAATTTGTAAAGCAACTTTAAAAAGCAATACTATAATATACCTTTTATTAAGTATTTATAATCTTTTTGAAACTATTTGGAAAATGACGGAACAGAAAGTTACACTAAAATTAGCCTTAATTCCATGTATTCTGCTTGTTGTTTTGCTCATAATCAATGTCTGGATATTTGGAGATGAGGCGACTTCAGGTCCATGTCAGGTTGCTCTGCTCATCTCTTCTATTGTGGGTGGGATAATCGGACATAAATGGTTGGGGCTTTCATATAGAGAAATAGAACAAAAGGCTATTTACTCTATTGTGCTCGCTATGGAGGCTATTATTATTCTCCTTATTGTTGGGGCAACAATAGCATTGTGGATTCAAGGAGGAATTGTTCCGAGTATTATCTATTATGGAATCCAGATATTAACGGCAAAGTCTTTCCCTATTGTGGCTTGCATTATTTGTTCGATTGTATCATTAGCCATTGGAAGTAGCTGGTCTACTATGGGGACTATTGGTGTAGCCCTTATGGGTATAGGTAAAGCCTTAGGTTATTCGGAACCTCTTATCGCAGGTGCTATTATTTCAGGTGCCTATCTTGGAGATAAGATGTCTCCATTGTCCGATACTACTAATCTTGCACCCGCAGTAAGTGGGACAAATCTTTTCATACATGTCCGGAATATGCTTAATACAACAATCCCTTCTTATTCTTTAACCTTAATAATATTTTTGTTTATTGGCTTATTCCTATCCAAAACAGGGCAGGATATTCATCAGACAGACGAAATTATTCGTGGATTAAAACAAAATTTTTTTATTCACTGGTCTTTTTTCATAGTCCCTATTTTTGTTATTTATTTAGCGATAAGGAGGACGCCAGCGATTCCAGCCTTAACCGTAGGTTGTATTTTAGGTGGACTTCTTGCATTTGTTTTTCAAAACGGTTTTCCTGATAAACTATCTCAGGTCCCTTCGTTTGTTTCGCAAAATTATCAGAGGATAATTCATGTGGCGTATCATGGATATACATTACAAAGTGGTATCCCTGTTTTAGACGATTTATTATCCACCGGAGGGATGGAAAAGATGTTTGCTACCATATCCCTTATCATCATGGCAATGCTGTTTGGTGGTGTTATGGAAACTACTGGAATGCTTCAAAAAATTGCAGAAATAGTTTTAACTCGTGTGCAATCAGCAGGAGGCTTAATGGCTTCCACCGTAGTAAGTTGTATCTTTTTCAATATATTTGCGGCGGAACAGTATCTGGCAATTGTAATCCCGGGTAGGATGTATCGAGAATCTTATGCTGC
Source organism: Candidatus Hydrogenedens sp. (assembly GCA_035370665.1). Lineage (GTDB taxonomy): Bacteria > Hydrogenedentota > Hydrogenedentia > Hydrogenedentales > Hydrogenedentaceae > Hydrogenedens. Next base: position 595 of record DAOOVZ010000276.1, on the reverse strand, counting down.
TCGCAACTTAGATATGCGAAATTTATCACGAACACTGGAAGATGGTGCGACTGTTACTTCTGTTTTAATTCCATGGAATACCTGTGGTGCTTTTGCAAGTTCAGTATTGGGAGTTTCTACTTTACACTATTTCCCTTACTGTTTTTTCAACTGGATAAATCCAATTGTGTCTATTCTTATGTCATTGATGAATTATAATATTGTTTTAGCAGAAAAACAGAAGGAAGAAGAGCAATAAATTAAAAAATCTTTTTCTAATAGGAATAAGAATGGAAAAGGACTTAGCGGAAATTTACAGACCGATTAAGAAACAAATGGAAAAGGTAATAGAGGAAGTCCAGCGCGTGTGGGATGATACTTTAAAACTAGTTGAGGTAGATTCTTCTATGGCACCGAGAGCAAAGGGTAAATTATTACGACCTGCGATTTGCCTTTTGTGTGCGGGGATTATAGGGAAAAAGGAATTAAATACTTATATACCTCTAAGCACCTCTTTTGAATTGCTTCATCTGGCTTCATTAACTCATGACGATGTGGTTGACCGTGCAATTATCAGAAGAGGAGGGCAATCCCTAAATGCTTTATGGGACAATCA
>DAOOVZ010000275.1:0-2962 GCA_035370665.1 Candidatus Hydrogenedens sp. | reverse complement strand
AGCAGAGGCACAAATTATATCCGCACGCCAGAACCGCGAAATTGCACGAATTGCACTGGCAGGTGTGATGGGACTTCCATCAAGTTCTTTGCCAGAACATATTGAACTTGCTACATTAAAATATGAAACAGAGGAAGACTTGAAAAAACCCGATACAGACCAACTTTTAGCAATGGCTCTACAAAACAGACCCGATTTGCAAATGTTAAATCTCAGCATCCAACAATCCGAAAAAGAGTTAGGCATAGCCCGTTCATCTCTTTATCCTCAAATGGGAGTATCATTGTCTCGTTCTGCTACAAGGTCTGATGATAGCGAATTTTCCTCAGATGATTTTGGCACCACAATTAGTTTTGATGTATCGTATAATATCTTTTCTGGCGGTAGAAATCGTGCAAAAAGAGCCGAAGCACGCGCAAGACTTAGAGAAACAGAGCAGAATTATTATGCAGGAAGAATTACTGTTGCAACAGATGTCCAGAGTGTAGTCCAGGAATTAATGTCTGCTCAAGAACAGTTAAAACTACAAAGAGAAACTGCTGAATATGTTCGGAAAAACAGAGATTTGGTAGAACAAGAATATAGGGCAGGTCAGGCATCTCTGGTTCGCTTAAATGAAGCACAAAAAGATTTAGTCGCAGCAGAAGGTAGACTCGCCTCAGCACGAGTATCCTTATTCCTTGCATGGTTCCAGTTAAAAACAGTCACAGCCGAATCCCTTAGAGAATATGCCCCATTATGACTTGAAATATCAGAAAAATGTCATTTTGGTATTAAAATAAGAGGATTGATAGGTTTCCCATTTTTCCTGATTTCAAAATGGAGATGAGGCGTTGTGGCATTGCCTGTTTGTCCCACTTTTCCAATAATTTGCCCTTTCTTTATCTCTTGATTTTTCTTAACAGCAATGGAACTAAGATGTGCATATCTTGTTTCACATTGGTTTTGATGTTTTATACAAACCAATTTCCCATAGTTTCCTAATTTGTCTGCAAAAATAACAGTTCCTCTTTGCACTGCGATAACAGGTGTGCCTTTTTCTATCTTTAAATCTATCCCTTCATGAGAGTAGTGATGATTTCCTCTTCTTCTAGATTCACCAAAATGTGAGATAATTTTATAAGAAGAGTTTGGTAGTGGAACTCCCCATGTTTCTACTTCTTCTTGAAAAGGTGATTGGAAAGTCGCGATGTGTCTGTGTCGGGCACAAGAACATAGAAGAAAAGTTAATATCAATAAGAAAATAATTATTTTTTTTAACATCATTAAAACTATTTAAAATTAAAAATAATAAGTGAAGTATAACTGTATCTCTTGTTTGTTTTCATCATTAGTTTAAAAAAGAAAGACGCCATAATAGGTATTTTTTTATGGCGTCGTTCAAGGAAGTATATAACTATGGAACTCCATATATGAGGGCTGAGACAAACCATTCATAATTTATGAAGGATTTTTTCTATGTTCAACTGTCTATTATCTTTATCGTTTAAATTTCACAATAACTTTAGTCTTTTGCGCTACCACCAAAAGCATTCATCCAAAGCAAAAGAAGATATGCTAGAATGCCAATTAATTTGGCTACACTTCAATAAGTTAATAGTCTAAATTTGATTTATAAAGATAATAGGAAATAAAGTATATATTATGTTTAACAAATAAGGAGTTTTATAATGAAAAACTGTGTAATATTCATTTTTGTATTTGGGTTGTCCATATCTTTTATATCTATGGCTCAGAATTCTACAAATAATGTTGAATCTATCTTGTATATTTCTACTATGGGAACAATAATTGGTCAGGAACTCTCCCTCAGCCTAATGAGGATAAAACAGATGGTCCATTAGCGAGTATTCAAGGCGCTTTGGAGAAAGTTAAAAATATTAGAATCTCTAATGATGCAGGAAAAACTATACATGTTTTTATAAGGAGCGGAGTTTATTCTCTAAACGAGCCTATTGTTATTCCTCCTGAATGTTCAGGTAAAAATAATGCACCTACTATTTTTGAAAATTATCAAGGAGAGAAACCTGTCATATCTGGTGGCAAGAAAGTTTCAGGGTGGCAAAAAGAAGAGAAATGGTATGTAGCAGATATTGGTGATGTGCGTGCAGGTAAGTTGTCCTTCAATTCTTTATGGGTGAATGGTGAAAGGAGACAACCTGCTCGTACACCTGATAACACTAATCCGTTTGGCGACTATCCAACAAAGCAGGAACTTTTTACAGCAAAAAAATATGAGTATATCCCTGAAAGTGAGAATCAACAGGGCACATTGAAGGTTTTCTACGATGAAAAGGACCAAATCAGTAATTGGGACTCATTGACAAACAGTTATTGTGTTCTCTTCTGTAAATGGGCAGTGCCATTACTTCCGATTCGCTCTGTCAATACGGAAGAGAGATGTCTATACTTAAATGTTCCTGAAAAGTTTTGGTTTGGAGTAACTTATTCAGAAGGTCAAAAATTCTACATTGAACACATTTTTGAAGGACTGAATAATCCGGGGGAATGGTACCTCAACCGCAAAGAAGGGAAGGTTTACTATATCCCGTGTCAGGGAGAGGACCTTTCTACTGCGGAAGTCATTGTTCCTGTTGTAGAACAATTGTTGCTGATTGCTGGCAGACCGTTAGAAAACAAGTTCGTAGAGAACATTATATTCAAAGGTATTGAATTTGCCTATACTAATTTTTCTATTGGAGAACGAGGACATTCCGACCCACAAGCAGAGGTGTCCGTTTCTGGAGCAATTCAAGGGACAGGGGCTCGCAATTGTGTGTTTGAGAAATGCACGGTGCAACATGTTAGCAACTATGCCTTCTGGTGGCGCTCAGGTTCACAAAATAATACAATTAAACAGTGTCATTTATATGATATGGGTGCAGGTGGAGTAAAGATTGGAGAAACCGGAAATGCAGAGACAGATGGGACGCCCGGTTCTGAAATGGTAGATGAGAAAAAA
>DAOOVZ010000274.1:0-2970 GCA_035370665.1 Candidatus Hydrogenedens sp. | reverse complement strand
GAAAATGATTATGTTGGTGGTCTGGTCGGCAGAAATGATGGCAAGATATTGGACTGTTACACTACGGGTTCGGTATTGGGTTCTTCTCATGTCGGCGGATTGGTAGGCTTGAATGCTTATACAGGAACAATTTCTAACAGTTACAGCACAAGTTTAGTTTGGGGAATATCTTCTTTTGTTGGGGGTCTGGCAGGGGACAATAATGGGACGATAAGTTTGTGTTATAGCATAGGTTCAGTGAGGGGAGATTCTTTTGTCGGTGGATTAGTGGGATACAATAAATTTGGCACGGTTGAAAATAGTTATTGGGATACGCAGACATCTGGACAGATAACTTCTGAAGGAGGTGTAGGTAAAACAACAGAAGAGATGAAACAACAATTGACTTATGAAAACTGGGATTTTACATCGGTTTGGACCATAGAAGAGGGGACTGGTTATCCATATTTACAAGTATCTGGACATTCAGAAAATGCAGACCTTTCGAAGACTCGGGATATAAATAGTTTAGAAGAGTTAAGTAAGATAGGATTTTATCCGGACAGTCCCTGGTGGTGGAATTATGAATTAAAGGCAGATATAGACGCAAGTGCGACAGAAAGTTGGAATGAGGGTAAAGGCTTTCGCCCATTACGATTGACAGGGCAGTTTCATGGGAATGGACATGTAATAAGTGGATTGCATATCACTCGCTCTGATGAGAATAATATTGGATTATTTGGCACAATTGGTTCAGGAGGAGAAATAAAGGATTTAGCAATAGAAGACTGTCAGATTGTAGGTAGAAATTATGTGGGTAGTCTGGTAGGCTGGAATGTGGGCGAGGTTTCTAATAGTTATAGTTCAGGTTCAGTGTCAGGGGAAATTGATGGGGGTGGTTTAATCGGTGGTAATTTTGGGGGTTCGGTATTTAGTAGTTATAGCACGAGTTCAGTAGAGGGCTCTTTTTCTGTTGGTGGTTTAGTCGGATATAATAGTAATTCTGGTAATATAGATAACAGTTATAGCACAGGTTCAGTAGCAGATTCTGGAGACCTTGCAGGTGGGTTGATAGGTGAGAATTGGGGTGCTGTGAAAAATTGCTATCATACTGAAGGTTCAGTGTCGGGAACTGGAAAATATCTAGGTGGTTTAGTTGGAAGAAATTATGGTGCGGTATCAGAGAGTTATAATAATAGTTCGGTAGAGGGAACTGGAAATTATATAGGCGGTTTAGTTGGAAGGAATGACGGAGGGACAATATCAAACAGTTATAACACGGGTTCTCTAGAAGGAACATCTTCGGTAGGCGGACTGGTCGGAGGTAATTTGGGAGGGACTGTGTCAGAAAGTTATAGCATGGGTTCTGTGACAGGGACTGAAAATTATGTAGGTGGGTTAGTTGGAAGGAATGACGAAGGGATAATATCAAACAGTTATAACACGGGTTCTGTAGAAGGAACTTCTTCGGTAGGCGGATTGGTCGGAGGTAATTTGGGAGGGACTGTGTCAGAAAGTTATAGCATGGGTTCTGTGACAGGGACTGGAAATTATATTGGAGGTTTGGCAGGAGAGGGTAATGGAGGCACTATTGAAAACAATTATTGGGATACACAGACCTCGGGGCAAACTACTTCTGCAGGAGGCACAGGCAAAATAACAGAAGAGATGAAGCAAAAGATGACTTTTGTGAATTGGAACTTTACAACCATCTGGGGAATTGCAGAAGGGCAGACTTATCCTTACCTATTATGGCAGTCTCCTCCCACAATAGAGGGTGAAGGGACAGAAGAAGGGACATCTGATGGTGAAGTTATAAGTAATGAAATAAGTATATTACAAGAGATTTCTGGTAATGGAATAGTAGAAAATCAGTATACCCCAGGTAGCACAATAAATATAAAGATAACATTTACAAAAAATACTTCTGAAACAATTACTGCATTAGGTTTAACCTGTTTAATTCCGTCAGGCTGGCAATATCAAGGAGGGACCAATCAACCTCCTATTGCACCTGCAATAGGAAAGACTTCTGATGGTGAGACACCATTGGACTTTGCATGGATAACTATTCCTTCTTTTCCTATAGTTTTAAGTTTTAATGTTAGTATTCCTAATGATGCACAAGGTCCCTGTGATATTCAATCTCAATCTTTTTATCGTTTAACAGATGGGCAACTTTATTCCAATAAAGAGACTTTCCATCTTATTGGAAAAATAGAAAGTGAAGGTATCATAGAGGGAACAGCAGAAGGCGTAGTAGAAGGGACTACCGAAGGGACACCACAGGAAGGTTCTATCGAGGGAGAGGGCGAAGGGCATATAGAAGGCGAGGGAACAGCAGAAGGCGTAGTAGAAGGGACTACCGAAGGGACACCGCAGGAAGGTTCTATCGAGGGAGAGGGTGAAGGGCATATAGAAGGCGAGGGAACAGCAGAAGGCGTAGTAGAAGGGACTACCGAAGGGACACCGCAGGAAGGTTCTATCGAGGGAGAGGGTGAAGGGCATATAGAAGGCGAGGGAACAGCAGAAGGCATAGTAGAAGGGACTACCGAAGGGACACCGCAGGAAGGTTCTGTCGAGGGAGAGGGTGAAGATAATTGTGGGTGTTGTGGTTGTAGTTGTTCTGACGATAAGGATATGCCAATCTCGGATAAAATTATGAAATATCTACTGGACTTCATATTTGTGGGTTTCCTGGTCTCTATAATGTGCAGTATGAAAAAATATGACAACCATTAGGGATACCCCCTTAAAAAATTTGACATTGTTAGTTATTAATTTTACATCTTCTCTATGGATAAAATACTGTAAATATGTGTATCACTGTGGAAATTATATTTTTTGGTTCTGTAAGTGAGATAATACAACATAATCAGGAATTTGAAAACCAAGTATCGTTTTTCTGTATGTAATTATTTAAGTGTAAAAAAGGTTTTTTTGTTATGATGAAAAAGATGGCCGTGGGCCATACCAAACCACTGCACTGAT
>DAOOVZ010000273.1:0-2984 GCA_035370665.1 Candidatus Hydrogenedens sp. | reverse complement strand
TTAATAAAATAAAAAATAAGCAAAGGATTGACCATATAGTAAATATATAAAGACTTAGAAATATATCCTTAAATTTATGTTTAAGGTGCTTAAAGATTATTTCTGAAAGCGAAGGAATCTTGATTGTTGTAATTATTATTTCCCCCCAAATGAGAGGAAAACACAACCAACGAAGGCTTATTGAAAGCACATCGGTTAAAGCAACGCTTGGTAGAAATTTGCGAATTAAAAGACTTACAACAAAAAACCAAAACGGGAGTAAAACTATACGAATAAAAAACAGATATAGAAATTGGATTAATTTTCGTATGCTGAAATTTAATGGAACTTTTATTTGTGAAGCGATAGACTCTATTCGTTTTTCATAATGTTTGTTAACAAATAAGATAATTGCAAATCCTAAAAGGGCAATAGAGACTATAAGTATTGTTTGGAACATTATGTTCTGATACAATTGTGGCTTAATCTGAGAAGGGAAAGTAAATAATTGTTTTGCATCACTTTTTATTTTGGTTAATTGAGGAAATGGAGAACGAATCCAGATTATATTTTCATCAATATACTGGTTAAATTCGGAAGTATGTTCGTGCCAGAGGTTTAAAATTCCAATTGTTTGTGAAAGTAAAGATATATAGTTTTCATAATCACTAATTAACGAAGATAGAATATTCTTTTGTGTTTTGATTAAATCATCAATAGATTTTTTGATATTCTTTTTTTCATATTCAGAAAAACCTGTCGTAGATTGATTAAATACATCCCATATCTGGTTCTCGATATCGGACATTTTTAACTGTCGAGAAAGTAGGTCGTTGTATTCGCCTTCGATTAGTATTAATTCGTTATTAAGTTCCTTTTGCTGGCGACTTAATTCACGAAGTTCTGGCAATTTGGACTTTTCCTGACGGAGTGAAAATGCCCAGCCTGATAAAGACGCTTCCTGCTTAGAATTCTGTTTTAATCGGTCTAATTGCGTTTTTTGCTTTTTATATTCTTGATTATAGTATTTATATTTTTCTGTAATAGATAAAATTTTATTTTCAATTCCATCAGTTCCTTGACCTTTTTTCGCTAATTCTAAGTTTTCATTTGTAAAATTAGATAATTCACTTGTAAATGTTGAACCTGTTCTGGTCAGTGATTGTAGTAAGGCGATAGAATTACTAATATTTTTTTGTACTTCTTCCTGTCTCCTCTTGTTAAATTCATTTAGCCAAAAATTGTATTCCCTTTCTTTCTCGCGTATTTCAAATCTTAATTTTTCAAGTCTTGATGTGATTATTTTCGTTTTAATTTCAAAACTGTCTAATTCCTTATTATTAAATTCCAGTTCCTTTTCTAAAGATTTTATTTGAGTTGAAAAAGCAAGTTGCTTTACTTCTTGTAATTGTGAAGGGTCAGTTTGGAATGGTGTTGAAGAAGAATCTTTTAAATAAGAAATCTGCTGTTGTAATTCGCTTACTCTGGATAATAATTTTCTCCGATATTCACCTCTATTGTTAAGTTCTATATAAACCTTTTCAAATTCTTCCTGCTTCTGTTTATATTCAGATTCAGATTGTATGAGGTGCTGATTGATTTCATCAATTGAAAGATTGCTTGTATCTATTTGTTCTGTTTTCTCAATTAATTTTGCCTGCTCCTCATTAGATTTTATTTCTTCTGGCGCATTTTTGATTTCCAGGTCCAATTGTTCGATTTGCTTATTCCATTTATCTATAGATTGTAAGTAGGTCAGACTATCATTTAATAGTTTATCTGCTGTCTTCTTTAAGTCTTCGCCTAATGCTGGGGAATTTAATACTGTATTTTTTAGGTTTGCAATATAGTCCTCAGTAATGTCGTCTTCCGAAAATGTGGACAGATTTAAAAACAGGAAAACGATTATATTAAATAAAACAAATATAGAAAAATAGTGTTTTCTCTTCATATTTTTACCTTCATGTATTAAATATTTATTTTAACATGATTTGCAAATAAAATGAATTGAATGATATAAAGTGGTAGTTTGTATTACCAAATACAATTCATTTCGTTTCTATTTAATTGACGAATTTTATGAGGTTTTTATGGTTAGGGTTGAAGATTGTTCACTCAAATTGGGTCCTAAAACGAGTTTCTATTGTGAAAAATTTTACGCACCGCCAAAATCAAAAATTGCTCTTTGGGGTCCCAGTGGCTGTGGAAAAAGCACATTGTTGAATTTAATCTCTGGCTTATTAAGACCAGATAAAGGCAAAATTATTGTAAATGGGGTTGAATTGACCAAATTGTCTGAAGTGCAATTAGACCATTTTCGAGGAGAGAACATAGGTTTTGTATTCCAGACATTCAATCTTTTGCCTCCATTTACAGCATTACAAAATGTGGTGCTTGGCATGCGTTTTAGCGATACTATCCCATCGTCTATATGGAAAAATCATGCAAAACAACTATTGGAACGAGTAGGACTGGGAAATCGTTTACATAATAAACCGTCGGCGCTGAGTGTCGGTGAACAGCAGCGTGTAGCAATAGCACGGGCAGTTGCAAATATGCAGAAGTTAATCGTTGCAGATGAGCCCACTGGTAGCCTTGACCCAAAGACAGCAAATAGTGTGATGGAATTGTTAATAGATTTATGTGAAGAACAGGGCTTGACGCTTTTATTGGTCACGCATGACAGAAGCATTGCCGACAGATTGCCCCAGATTTATGATTGTTCAAATTTAGTATACGAGGAAGCCAATATATGACATTATGGGGAATTGCATGGGGATACTTATGGAATCGCAAATTTACGACCTTCCTTACCATTCTATCTGTCGCATTAGCCGTTGCTCTAATTAGTTCTGTTCTTACATTGCGTGAAGAAACTAAAAAGCGGTTTGAAGAAGAAGGACAGGCATTTGACCTGGTTGTAGGTGCTAAGGGAAGCCCATTGCAACTTGTGCTGAGTAGTGTATACTTCATTGATAATCCCACAGGGAATATACCGTGGTCTG
>DAOOVZ010000272.1:0-2988 GCA_035370665.1 Candidatus Hydrogenedens sp. | reverse complement strand
ATCTTGTCCATTTCAATTATGACGATTATTATTCAAGGGAAGGTGTATGCTTCTTCAGATGTAAAATCGGACACCGATTGCTTTTGTAATATGATTCATTGTTCCGAGGAAGAAGAAAATGATGTTGTTAATTGTAATTTTGACACGGATAGTAGAAAATGTTCTTGTGAAAAAAATTCACTTTGTGTATGTGTCAATTCTTATAGGGAATTATGTGGTCCAAAGGATTTATCAGTTATCCCGTTACCACAATGTTGTAATTGCGATTGTGACCCTGGATGTTCGCCACTAAGTTGCAATTGCAAAAAATATATTCCAAGAGCGGCTTTTCCTTGCAGTGGTAGTGGTCTTGAAAATGGAGATGATTTTACTCCCGCGTATTGTGGCACATGCGAATTTGACAAAGAAAAAACTTATTCATGTGGTGATACATTAGAATAATATTATCATTTGAATGTAATAATTTTATACTCAAAATTATTTTTCTTTTATATAAATGCAATCTATAATTAATAAAGTAGAAAATAACGGATTCAGAGATTAATGTTATTAAAGGATAGAAAATGAGTAAGTATAAAAAAATAATAATTTTACCTTTTATTTTTAATTTGCTTTTAATGATTAATATATTTTCTTTTTGTGAATCAACTTCTAGTAATGAAATAGAAGAACAGGAACTAATAAGTTTAATTAATAAGCGGTTAAATCTAAAAGATATTTCCTTTGAGTGTCAATATCAATATATGAGATTAGATCTACTTAATAATGAAAGCACAATAATATGTCCATACAATATCTATAAATACCAAAAAGGGGATTTTCTAAAAGAAATATGGCATTTTCCCGAAGAAAATCCTGCAAATATAGACAAACCTCAGAATTTATTTGAACTTTTGATAAAGAAATTGAATAAACAAAGAGGAAAATCTCATATAAAAACTACTCAAATTTATTGTTATAAAGATAAAATATCTGCAAGGACTATCAAGTATAAGCAAGGAGTTGCTGAAATTATCCAACATATAGAGGACGGCACAGATGACACGGCGCCTGACCCGGACCCATTATGTTTAATTGGTTATTTTGGGATGGATTTGCTTACAATGAATAGAAGCGGGAAATCTCTACATATAATAGATTATTTAAACACTCCGGGACAGACAATATACTATGAGAAAGATGGATATAAAGTATTGTGGCATTATGTAGAAGATAATCCAAATAAGCGGGGGCTTTCATATCAACCTGGAATTGAGATATGGGTGGATTCCGAAGAGAACATAGTAAAGATGATAGAAGGCCATTTTTACACTCGAATATTTGGAGAAGAAAAGATTAAGCAAATCCTTGATGGTTGTTTAGATTCAAAAATTTCTCATGACTTTCCTGTACTTGTATATAGAACCTATGAATGGAGTAACTTTTATAAAATAAATAATGAACTTCGTATGCCTCTGAAATGTAAAATTACATATCCAGACCTTTCAAAAGTAGGAGGGGAAAATTTTCCTATTTGTTTAGAAAAATTTGATAAATATTATGAACAAGGGAAATATTTAGAAGCAAGGATTATTCAAGGTGCAGTGCAATCTCTTGTCCCTGCTGAAGAAGATACACTTGAAATAGAAGAAAATAGTATTGTTACAAATGTTACTATACCCGATGAAAATTTTATTGCACCTACTCCTGATATTCCTTATTTTCATAGTGTCGAAGAACAAGAGGCTTTTTATAACAGTAAGTTTAACAATACATCAGACCTGTCATTAAAGGAATCTTTTTATATTCCTGGGAAAACAATAATCTTTGTAGTCGTATGCGTAGTAATAACAATTATTGCTATGTTTATTACGCGAAAATATTTTGGCTGGGGATTGTGAGGAATATCAGAGACGAAAGGGTAATTTCATGTCACCATCAATTCATATTTTGGATTATGATATAGGACTATATAACATTTTCAATTTCCTTGCTGTGTGTATGATTATTATTCTTGGTATTCGCTGGAATTACAAATATGGACCAAAATACCCTATTGGGATAAGTATCATACTTTTTGTTGCGCCATCTGCATTTATATTTGGTAGAATTGTATACTTTATTTTTTTTACTTGTGCAGGTTCTAAAATGGAGTTTTTTGACCTTCGCAAAGGAGGGAGCATGTTTATAGGTGCTTTTTCTGGTGGACTACTTGGTGCATTACTCTATTTCGAATTAAAAGAATTCCACTTATTAAGGGTTTAGAAATCTTGATTCCTTATGCACCCATTGGTGGTATATTGGGGCGTATTGGCTGTTTTTGTGCAGGTTGTTGTTCCGGAACGGTTTCTAATTCGCTCTTTGCTTTGCGTTTTCCCCAGGGTAGTGCTGTTTGGACAGAGCAGTTTTCTAATGGACTAATCTCTTCTAACCAATTCTTTTCGTTTACCTGTTCATCCTACACAACTATATGAAATAGCGATGTGGATTATTATTGCTTTGATACTAATTCCACTTCACCATAGCAATCCGCGTAAAGGTGTAATCACACTGTCTTTTTTAATATTCTATTTTCTCAGTCGTTTTTTTGAAGACTTTTTTCGTGCAGACTACCCTAAAATTTACCTGGGTTTAGACGGTATGCAATGGCTGGCTATCTTAACAATACCATTAAGTATTTTAGGTTTACTTATCCTTTATCAAGACATATTATTTCCAAAATTAATAGTTAAATCTGCAAAAAAATAACCAGCACTGACATGATAAAATAGAAAAATTTAATTATTTTGAATACCCTCTAAAACTTTTTATAGTAAAACCATAAACAAAAGAAGATTTTAAGAACTTATTTTAAGTTATATATTATCTTTATTTTCTTGATACCATCAGGTCTAAGTCTTCTAACAGTGCTTGAAGGTCTTCTTCATGCTCGACCTCATCTTGAAGTATTTGCAGAACCATATTATAGGTTACAGGGTCGCCATCCTTTGTTTCTTTCAAAAGAGCATT
>DAOOVZ010000271.1:0-3015 GCA_035370665.1 Candidatus Hydrogenedens sp. | reverse complement strand
CCCTAAATACTCACAAATACTCTCTGTGAGTTTGCGGGAAGCATTCCCTGAAAATATTTGAAAATCACCCGCACATGTCATTTTCTATCTCTTAATTAATATGGTTTAAACTTTTCCAAAAAAAATATATAGAAAAGATGGCTGGGGCGGCTGGATTCGAACCAACGGGTGCCGGGACCAAAACCCGGTGCCTTACCACTTGGCGACGCCCCAATCATAGACTAAAAAGTATAAACAAAAACACGCCTTATTTTCAAATTTCCTGTAAATATGCAATATGGAATTTACACAGAAAAATAACTAATAAAATGAATAAAAATGGCGTCCCCAAGGGGATTTGAACCCCTGTTGCCGCCGTGAAAGGGCGATGTCCTAGGCCAGGCTAGACGATGGGGACGCAAAAAAAACAATTCAAAAAATTTTGGAAAAATAGTATATCAGAAGTATATATACAATTTCAAAATGTTGTATGAATCACGATAATAAGCAACATTTTACTTTTTGAGTAGATGATAAAAAAGTAAAAATAATTGTCCTGAAAACAGCATTAGTGCATAATATCGTCTATATATTTTGCTTTTTTCTGCTCCATTTCTTTACGTGTAGTAGATGGTTCTTTCATCCGTTTTTTTGCCCTTTTCGACCTGACCGGACCTAGTTTAGGAGGACGGAATCGTAAAACAAGCAAAATAATAATCACAGCAAAAACAATTTCTACATAAAAAATCCAATTGGGTGAATAGGCAGTATAATTCCAGAAGTCATAAAGAGGAGTCTTCCAGTCAGGCGCATCAACAGGCTTGCCATCTTCTCGCAACATCTTCATACTGGTATTTACCTTAAACCATACTACTAAAATTACAAATAAATGAGTAACAATATGCATGATAGTAATGTAAATTAAAGTTTCAATAGTGTAGAAAATTAGAGGCAAAGACCATTTCCGAGTAATAATAATTATAGGAATCATAAATATAGCAATAATAGCGTAAATGTTCCAATTATCCCTAAAATGCTCAACAATTAAAGTATAAAATTGGGTAAATGTCATTTATGTAACCCTTAAATTAATTCATAATTATATAAACGATAAGCAATAGATATTATTATATTGAATTATAATGAATTGACCGAAAATGCAACAAATAACTTCAATAACACATAAAGTTTGTCAGAAAACCAAATATTCATATCAACCCATATTATTGCTTTAAAAAAACGAAGCCATGTTTTCATAAACATGGCTTCGTTTGTAGGTCAATGCGGTTTGATATGATAAGGAGCCTCTGGTTATTCAACCTTTATCTGAATTCTACGAGCCTTTGCATTTTCACTCTTGGGTAAGTGAATTTGCAAGACTCCATTCTTATATTTCGCCTCGGCTTTCTCCTCTACAACTTCGCATGGCAACGGTATCACACGAGAGAAGGAACCATATTGGCACTCTGCATAGTAGTAAGAACGGTCCTTTTTCTCTTGCTGAACTTTCTTCTCTCCACGGAGAATAAGTCGTTGTCCTTGAAGTTCAATTTCAAAATCTTTTTCTGATAAGCCGGGCAATTCTGCATTGACGATGACTTCGTCTGATGTCTCTTCAATATCTACCGCCGGAAAATTTGTAGAATTGAACCAGTCAAAGAAAGCAGGCTCCTGTGCCAACAATCCGCCGCCTTCAGCATGTGTCGGCAAAATGCGTTCAAACCAGTTATTTAGTGTCTGGCGCAAATCGTTTACAGTTTCTTTCAACCGAATAGGAACTGGTGTGTTTCTCATATAACTCACCTCCTTTGGGATTTTTTGTGGGCAGATTTAATTTTATTTCTGCCCACCTTTATTTAACTTACAGTCACAGAAATTTGTTTGGGTTTGGCGTCTTCTCTCTTAGGCAACTGGATAACCAGCACACCATTTTTCATTTCAGCCTTTATCTTATCCTGGTCTACCTTATCACTTAATTGGAACTGACGGAAGTAAGGATACAATTCAAACTCCCGATAAGTCGGTTCTAAAGTTAACTTACTCTTGGGTGTCGCTTTAATGGTTAGAATATCATTTTCAATTTGAATCTGTACATCTTCTTTCTTGACACCAGGCAAATCTGCAATAACGGTTAAGCCCTCAGCTGTTTCAAATATATCTACTACTGGTTTTAAAGTTTTGTCACTCTCATGAGTACTGGGGACTCGACGCCTTTCAGTTTTGACAGGGATTGTATTCTCTTTCATAGTTCAACACCTCCTTTTTAGTTTTTGTTATTATTAACTAACGGATATTGCAATTTGTTTGGGTTTTGCGGACTCAGCCTTAGGCAAGGTCAACAACAGGATACCGTCTTTGTATTCTGCCTTAACCTTGTCAGCATTCACTTCTACTGGCAAAGATATGGTGCGAATAAACTTGCCTGCACCACGCTCGTTCCGATGGAACGCCTCAGGTTTAACATCTTTGACCGCAGTCTTTTCTCCTGCAATCCTAACCGTGTTGTTAAGCACAGACACTTCTAATGTTTCAAGATTTATGCCCGGCGCTAATGCTTCCACATAGACATTCTCCTTATCCTCTGCTATATTAATTAACGGATAAGTTTGTGCAGAAACACCGGGCAAGAATGAATATTCCAGAGATGGAGTATCCCACCATCCCTCATCTAACGCTTGGAACAAATTGTCCATTTCACGACGGAGAAATTCTAACTCCTGAATTGGGTTCCACCTTGTTCTCATCATAAGCCATGCCTCCTTTCAATTTAGTTTAGGTTATCAATTTTTCTATCATTCAAATATCATTTTATAAAGAGCAAACACTATGCCAAATAAAAAACAATAAAAAGTAAAGAAAGACCCACATTTTATAAGGTTTTTTGTCTAATAGATAGTTGATATTCTAAACTCCCCTTGTTAAAAAATGAAACATCCGTTGCAAAATAATACTTACATTTACAAAATTGAACGAATAAGCCTGATAAATAAAGGAGTAGAAATATTAAAAAAATAATTTCGTTGATACAAAAATAGT
>DAOOVZ010000270.1:0-3057 GCA_035370665.1 Candidatus Hydrogenedens sp. | reverse complement strand
GAAGGTGTTTATTATTTTGATGTAGTGGTAGTAGATGGGGCAGGTAATCGGAGTGCAACACCTACTGGTAATGGTAAAGCGAGCACGGTCTATGACACCCATGTTCCTACCCTTGGTTCAATTACTGTTCCTGCATATACAAATACGAATCCTGTGCGGATTGATTATGGAGCGGCAACAGACAATTTGAGTGGTGTTGCCTTGTATAAGATGTATTACAAACAAGGGGGAGGAGGCACCTGGACAGATGTAGGTGTGAATCTGGTTTCTACTGGTGGCAGTGTGGATTTTACTATCCCTGGTTCAGTGCAAGGGACATATTATTTAGGTTTGCGAGCGGCAGATGCAGCGGGCAATGATACCGGCGTTCCTACGGGCAATGGCAGTGTGAGTTTTATGTTTGATGTGACACGTCCATTGAATTTAACGAATGTGACAATATCCCCTACGGTTGCAAATGTTAGTTCCTTACCTATTCAAGTGAGTTATGTAGGTGCGGCAGATGCCGATAGTGGTTTGAAAGAAGTTCAATTATGGTATCGCAAGGAGTTAGTTGGCATCTGGACAAACACGGGTTTACCACCTTTGACCACAGAAAACGGCTCATTTAGTTTTACGCCTTCTGTTGGCGAAGGGACATATTATTTAATGGTAGTTCCTGAGGACAAGGCAGGAAATACTCGGTATATCAGTGGCAATGGAGATGGGACATTCGTATACGACAATACGCCTCCCGCAGTGGGGACGGTGAATGCACCTGACTATGCGAGTGGAGGGGGAATTTCTGTGGGTTATACGGCGGCGAGTGATGAAGGCGGTAGTGGTGTATCGAGTTATCGTTTATGGTATAAATATGGAGACAGTGGCACTTGGACAGAATATACAACAACACCATTAGTTGCTGGTGGAGGTAATGTGACCTTTGTTCCACAGAGTGGTAATGGCAGATATTATTTTGGTCTGCGTGCATGTGATTTAGCGGGCAATTGCAGTGTAGAGCCGACTGGTTCAGGACAGGACAGCACATTATTCGATACAGTAGCACCTACGAATGGGACAGCAACCTCACCGCAATATTCCAGATGGCCAGTTGTAGTTAGTTATAGTGGGGCAAGCGATGAGTTATCAGGAATAGACTTTGTTCGTTTATACTACAAGAAAGGTAGTGGTTCATGGATAGCCTCGACCTTAACGAGTAGTGGCGAGAGTGGTAGTTTCAATTATACAGGTAGTGGTGATGGGACATATTACTTTGCCGTTGTAGCGAAAGACAAGGCAGGTAATTCAGGGGCATCACCTTCTGACACCAGTCCTGGTGCTACTACGCTTGTGGACACTGTAATGCCGACAGTGGGCAGTATCAGTGTTGCTGGTATGACCCGCACAGTTCCGATATCAGTTGCTTATAGTGGTTGCTCTGACAATGTCGGTGGTAGTGGCTTGAGCACAGTTAAGTTATGGTATAAGAAAGGCGAAGGTGGAGTATGGACAGACAGTGGCTTAAGCAGTGCAGTTGGCAGTGGCACATTTAACTTTACTGGGGTTACGACCGATGACAGATACTACTTTGGTTTACAGGTGATAGATAAGGCAGGCAACGACACAGGTGCCCCGACTGGTGTTGGATTAGGTAGTGTATTAGTAGACCGTGTAGCACCGACAGTAGGGACAATAGCCGTAGATAGTCCTACCAATACAGTTCCGATAGAAGTGAATTACAGTGGTTGTTCCGATGGTGGTAGTGGTATAGATGTAGTCAAGTTATGGTATAAGTATGGAGATAGTGGATTATGGACAGACAGTAGTTTAAGCAGTGCGGCTGGCAGTGGTGTATTCAACTTTTCTGATGTTTCTGCTGACGGCATGTATTACTTTGGTTTACAGGTAAAAGACAAGGTAGGGAACGATACCGGAGTGCCGACAGGTAATGGTTTAGCCAGTGTATTTGTAGACCGAGGGGCACCGGTAGTGACAGTAGAGATGCAGACTGTGACGGACCGTAATCCTGAGTTGCGAGGGACAGTAGAAGACATAAGCGAGATAGTAGAGATGAAGGTGAGAGTAGGAGGGCATGAATATTCTGCTGTAATAGTGGGTAATGTGTGGACAGTTCAGGTTACTAGTTCCTTGCGTCGAGGTGTATACGATGTAGAAGCAGAGGCGACAGATGCGTTAGGACAGGTAGGCGTAGATACTACGACAGACGAGTTATTCGTAGATGTTCCTGACCCGTGGGTTACGGTAGACAGATTAGTGACCAATGATGTGACGCCTGTATTGACAGGCAGCATGGGACCTGCAACAGAGGATTTAGAAGTGGTTCGTGTGTCCGTGAGTGTAGGTGGCTATAGTAACACTGCGGAATTAGATGTATCATTAGGCGTATGGAGTATGGAAGTATTAGAGCCGTTATCTGAGGGTGTATATGATGTAGTAGCGGAGGTGGAGGACAGCGGTAATAATATATCTTGGGATACGACAGATGACGAGTTAGAAGTAGACTTATCACCACCAGAGATAGAAGTAGTAGGACCTGAGCCGCCAGAGACGACAGGCGAGCCTGTGTTATACCATGTATTCTATCGAGGTGTGAAGGAGGTCAGTCTAACTGCGAACGATATAGAGTTGTTGACCCAGGGAGGCGATGTCTCTGCGACAGTAACAGTAGAGCGTATAAGCAAGTCCAGTGATATAGATATGGAATATCAGATAACGCTTAGTGAATTTGAAGGTAATGGAGAAGTAGCGTTGCATATCTTAGCGGGGACGGCAGTAGACGAGGCAGGCAACGATGCACCTGATTATATAGGAGGCTATACCTTACATGTAGAGACAGAGGCAGGCTTACCTGTGATAGGCGATATAGGCATAGCACTAATGTTTATGCTGTTATTAGGTTTAGGCGTATTTGGTATCCATTATCGCTATCATAGAGAGAGAGAAAACTCATAGTCAGTCATAGATAATTAGACATAGACAATACATCTATTCAGTTCCGCAGGTGGAAACAGACCTTCCCCTGCGGAACTTTTTTCTAAAACACCAGAAACAATTAAT
>DAOOVZ010000269.1:0-3081 GCA_035370665.1 Candidatus Hydrogenedens sp. | reverse complement strand
TTCTGTATAAATTAAAATCGGGTTTTAAGGGTAAAAAAGCGACAAAAGCCATCAACCCGCTTTGGAAAGATTTCATAAAACTCTCGAATCCCGACATTGGTATTTCTTTACAACGGTGATGGATAAAATACATGTAATACATCGTTAATAAAATAGTAATCATCCATGGCGAATTGACCATTGCCTTCCATACTGTAACACCACTAACTATTCGTAAAAAGTTAAAAGTATCCTCAGGCGATGCCCCTAATGCAAAAAAAACATACCATAATAAGATATTCAGTATTCTAAATAGAATTTCTATCACAGACTTATTTTCCTTTTCTTCTATATTTATAAAACAGAAATGATTTTTTTGTAAATGAATTATAATATAATACAACTTAGTTTTTGTATTTTATATAAAGGAAATAGGTATGCCCAACCGCATGCGGGATAAAGTCAGAAGTAATTTTAATATTCTAGTCAAAATAAGAATTTTTCTTGTAATATCTATACTTGTCTTATGCCTTAGTTTTAGTGCTACATCAGATAAAGAGAAGGAATCATATATTGTGATTTGCCCTGCCAAAGAAATGGTAGATGATGGTATGAAAGTAATTATTCAACGGGCAATATCCGAAGCAAACAAGGGAGCTAAGGGATTTATATTAGAAGTAGATACGCCCGGCGGTTTAGTAGATGCGGCTATTGACATTTCAAATACCTTACTCGAAGCCAAATGCCCAACGGTTGCCTATATTCACGGAATGGGTGCTATCTCAGCAGGAGCACTAATTTCTTACTCATGCAAACATATTATTATGGCACCAGGCTCAAACATTGGCGCATCTGCACCTATTGCTTTAGGGGAGGCACAACCCTCCGAAGAAATCAATGAAAAAACAAAATCCTACTTGCGTTCAAGATACCGAACTGTCGCTGAAGTCAATGGATATGACCCTCTATTAGCAGAAGCCATGGTTGACGCAAAGATTGAGGTCTGGGGCGTGCGTAATCCAGATGGAAAATATATTTTCTATCGTTCACTGGAAGAAGCAGAAGAGGCTCTTAAACAAAGCCATTTTGATAAAAAAATAGAAGACAAACCAAAAGAAAATTTAAAGGATATTGTAAAACTCCATAATTCTTTTACACCTTTACATCCTTATATATATAATTGCAGTTTAATTCAGACAAATAACTTTGACCCAACAGTTGCAGATAATAATTCAAAAGAACCCGATTTCTCATCAAAACCAATTCCTCCCAATATAAAACAGATTTGTCATGAAGGGGAATTACTTACCTTAACTTCAAATGAAGCACTTGAACTTGGCCTTAGCGAAATGACAGCAGAGAATATTGAGCAGGTAATCAAACATTTTAATTGGGAGAATTGTAAACGCATTCAAATAGAACCGACCTGGGCAGAACGATTATTCAAATTTCTGGTAAATCCTATGGTCTCTGGAATTCTTCTTTTATTAGGGATAGGTGGCTTATATATTGAAATGAAAACGCCGGGATTTGGCTTGCCAGGCACTGTTGGATTAGTATGTTTAACCCTATTCTTTGGTTCGCACCTTATCATAGGACTTGCAAACTGGATTGACCTATTGTTGTTAATTATTGGTTTAATATTTTTGGGAATAGAGATATTTATCATACCTGGTTTCGGTCTAACAGGAGTTGCTGGATTAATCTGTATCATACTCGGAATATACTTCGCCTTAACACGCGTTGCCATTCCTGAATACCCATGGGATTTTGAACGACTTGAAAGTGCAGGAAAATCCTTGACCTTTACCTTTACCGCATTTCTAGTGTTTGTTTGGGCAACCTGGAAATATCTACCTAAAACACCTTTCCTCCAAAGAGTTGTTCTATCACATACAGAAAACGCAGAGACTGGATACACAGTTCAGGAGACAAAAGAACAGCAAAACTGGATTGGTTCTGTTGGTGTAGCCGAAACAGTTTTACGACCAGCAGGCAAAGGACGATTTAAGGGACAATCCTTAGATGTAGTATCATTAGGAGAATATATCGAAGCCGGCGATAAAATCCGTATCATTGAGGTTCAGGGAAATAGATATGTGGTTGAGCCTGAAAAAAACAATAAGGAAACAAATTCATGAATGAACTTAAAATCATTGTCCAGATGTTGAAACAATTATTGAAAGAAATGGAAATTGTATCATCGCAGGGCTCAGGCTATTACACCTGTGCACCTTTCTTAAAAAGATACAACAAATTATTACAGGAAGCACAGCGTATTTTCTCTCAAAAGTATCCTGTCTCTGTAATCAATACCTTTGAACCTTTAGCAGAAGCAGACCCAAAAGACCCCAGTGAAAAAGGTAAAGTTCTGTTAAGCATACGAGTAGAAACTTCGGAATTAATAACCTTGCTCGAAACAGTTCTACAACAAGAGGAGAATAAACAATGATATGGTGGGCACTTTTATTATTTTTAGGCGGTGTTATATTAATTATGGCAGAATTTATTGTGCCAGGCGGTATCTGTGGAACTTTTGGAGTTATTATGCTATTGGGAAGCACTGTACTTGGGGGTTATTACTACCCCGACTATCTTATATTTATTATCATTTTTGAATTTTTAGGCTTTGTTGGTGCACTTGTTGCAGGTTTCTATTTACTTACAAGGACATCAACCGCACAAAAACTTGTTATGGGTGAAAGTCAAACTGTAGACAAAGGGTATGTAGGTATCCAATTTGACCCTTCTTTGGTAGGGAAAAAGGGAAAAGTTATATCTGCATTAAGACCTGCTGGCATTATTGAAGTTGATGGCAAAAGAGTAGATGCTGTTTCTTCGGGAATGTTTATTGATGCAGGAATAATGGTAAAAATTATTGATATACATGGTCCAAGAATTGTTGTTGAAGAGGATAAGGATGTAGAAGATACAAATATATAGTATAATAAGTTGCAAGAACAATAACAGTTAACCGAACACAAAAGGAGATTTTTACGATGAATCCTATCATAGCGATACTTTTACTGATTTTGGTAGTGATTGCTCTTGTATTTATAGCGGTAGTGGTATCATTCTTCCGCTTATGGATACGAGCCACTT
>DAOOVZ010000268.1:0-3089 GCA_035370665.1 Candidatus Hydrogenedens sp. | reverse complement strand
CTTGTATTTATAGCGGTAGTGGTATCATTCTTCCGCTTATGGATACGAGCCACTTTATCCAAGGCACATGTATCTATATGGAGTCTAATTGGTATGACCCTGAGAAAGGTCAATCCACAGGTCATTGTGGATAGCCGAATCATGGCTGTCAAAGCAGGATTAAACATCACCACAGATGAACTTGAAACACATTATCTTGCAGGTGGAAATGTTCTGCGGGTAGTGCAGGCACTCATTGCTGCAAATAAAGCCAATATTCCTCTGACCTTTCAGAAAGCTACTGCGATAGACCTTGCAGGGCGTGATGTTTTGGAAGCAGTAAAGACTTCCGTCAGACCCAAAGTTATTGATTGTCCTGACCCAACCAAAGGACCTCCTACGGTAGCCGCCGTAGCAATGGATGGGATTCAATTAAAAGCCAAAGCACGCGTTACAGTTCGCACGAATATTGAACGATTGGTCGGCGGTGCTTCAGAAGAGACCATCATAGCCCGCGTAGGTGAAGGGATTGTTACCACCATAGGTTCAGCCCCTACTCACAAAAAGGTGCTTGAAAATCCAGATTCTATATCTAAAACGGTGCTTGCCCGTGGACTTGACGCGGGAACGGCTTTTGAAATTCTGTCTATTGACATTGCAGATGTAGATGTAGGCGAAAACATTGGTGCTCAGCTTCAAATTGCTCAGGCAGAGGCAGACAAGCAAATTGCTCAGGCACGTGCAGAGGAGCGTCGTGCTATGGCTTTAGCACGTGAAGCAGAAATGCAAGCCCTGGTCGTGGAAATGCGTTCCAAAGTTGTGGAAGCCGAATCGGAAATTCCGAGAGCCATATCGGAAGCCTTTCGTAAAGGTAATCTTGGCATAATGGACTATTATAGAATGAAAAATGTTCTTGCAGATACTGATATGAGAGATGCCATTTCAAAGTTATCGCCGTCATCTCAATCTCAACCTAAAGAACCAGAAAAACCTGCACCATCTCAATAATTTTGAAGGGTTATCGCCATGAGTTTTGACGACATAGTTGGACTGCTCGTCTTTTTGGGGATTATTGCTGTCTCTGCTGTTTTTCAGAAATTAAAAGAGAAGGGGGAAGATAAGGATACAAAGAAACAGTCATCCCCCTCGAATAAACAACCTGCGAATAGGAAAATACTTCAGGGACCAGAAACAAACATCCCAAAACGGAAAATAGTGGTGATACGGAAAGAAACAGAACCTACTCCTCTTGCCCCTCCTTTTCTTTCTTCATATCAGCAAAGGCAAAAGGATAAAGAACCACTACCAGAAGGAAAATCAGTAGTCACAAAAAATGAAAAACAGATTATAGAAAAATCATGGGAAGGGCCGCCACCAGAAAAAAAGGGTACTTTCCATGTTCCAAAATCGAAAAAAACTGTGGAAACAGAAGTTGAAGCAAAGTTTAATAAAGAAACTGAAGGGGTATCTTCTCTTGTAAAAAAAAGTAAAGTAGAAATTTCAGCGCCAATGAAGCGAGCATCTTATTTGCCGTCACGATGCCAACCGCAGATTTCATTAAAAGGGAATATTGGGAACATCCCACAACTTCAATGGGCAGTAATAATGATGGAAGTTTTAAGTCCCCCCAAGGCATTACGAGACGAATAAAAAAACAACATGTTTTATAAAGTTCATTTGAAAAATATCAGGGAGATAATGGCTTTTTCTGTAATTCCATTCTTATAAGTGTTACACAATTGGGTTTCCCATCAAGAATGGTGATACGAAAAGGTCCCGCAACAAGGACTTCCCCTTTCTGGGGTATTCTTTGAATTGTTTTCACAAGCCAACCGCCTACGGTCTCTACCTCATCATCAAATAAATTTATCTCTGTAATTTCTCGGAACTCTTCCATAGAGACACGAGCATGAACAATATAATCTCCGGGTCCCATTTGTCGGATAGGCAGTTCTTCCTGGTCATGTTCATCGCGAATTTCACCAAAAATTTCTTCTAGAATATCTTCAAGTGTTATCAAACCTGCTGTCCCTCCATATTCATCTACCACAATAGCCATAGTCTGGTGTTGGCGTCTCATTTGTTTAAGAATCTCATCTAACGGTGTGGCATCGGTAATAAACATAACAGGTCGAATGAATCGCCTTATGTCTTGATTATTTCTATCCTTATCCTTAATCAAATCAAATGCCTTAACTATCCCAATAATATGGTCTATTGTTTCTCCATAGACAGGGACACGAGTATAGCGATTTTCACGAAATATCTGAACTACTTCATCACGAGTTGATTCACTTGACACAGCACAAATATCAATTCGTGGAACCATAATCTCCTTTGCTAATTTCTGCTGCAGGTCAAAAACAGAGTGGATAAGTTCGCTTTCCTCTTTGTGTATACCACCATGTTCAGCGCCCTGCTCTACCAATCGTTTCATATCCTCTGTTGAACGCATAAGTGATTGAAGCGATGAAAACCAATGATTTGAACCTAAAGCGTTAGAAAAAAACCATACAAGCGGAATTGAAATTGGTTTAAAAATAAAATCAAATATGACAATAGCAGGGGCAAAAAAATAACATAAGGCATTCGGATGAACCCGAAAAATGGTTTTTGGTAAAATCTCACCAAAATATAATACCACTACCGTAACAATTAATAAAGATAAGAACGGCTCTCCCAACAATTCTGACATAGCAATAGACGCAATAACTATGGAGAAATTTGTTCCTAATAGAAGGACAATAAGCAGTTCATCAGGTTTATCTAAATACTTAAGAAGTATACGGGCTCTACGAGAATGTGTCTTCTCAAAAAGAGTTTTTACTCGTATTGGATTTAATGAGATAAAACCTGTTTCATAGCCAGCAAAAAGAGCAGATGAAAACACCCCACATATAAAAATGCTTAACAATTTCCATTGTGTTTCAATCATAATTATTCTTTCTCACTATTTTCTTCAGCAGTAGAAATATCTTTCTGTTCTTCTTCTATTTTCAACCTTACTTGAGCAATTCGTTTTTCATCCATTTTTTCGACAGTAAACCTCAAAGGTCCAACGGAAACTACATCTCCTTGATTTGTCAAATTTTCATGTTGTTTTAACAAAT
>DAOOVZ010000267.1:0-3141 GCA_035370665.1 Candidatus Hydrogenedens sp. | reverse complement strand
GATATTCCACATCATCAACGCATGGTGAAGGTAATGGACAGGGTAATGATTTTGCCAAATCTTCTAATGGCAGGTAGTAGAAGTGAAAGGAAACGACTTTCATTTCAGGAAGGGATTTCTTATTTGTTTGCAATATTAAGATAACACTGTTTCCTTGAACTGATGGCAGCCATGTTTCTTCCAAATTGTTTTGCCCTTGTGGATAAGGTCCATAAACTACAAATAGTTCGGGCACAACCAGCCATAACTTATCAGAACTTGAAAATTTGGACACATCAACAGTAAGTCTGATTCCCTCTGCTTCGTCTACCATAAACTCGCCAACTGCATAATAATTTCCATCGGGGTATTGGACAGGGTCAGCAAAGATTAACTTTCCTTCTATATCAACTTGCTCCCCTACACCTATGCGTAATGGTTGTTTCCCTTCTGCCTCTTCACGAAGCATGGACTTAGTTCCTGCCATACCCGTATAGTTATAGGTTGGATATGGCTGAGCAACAAGTTCAGAAACAGGAATTTTACCAATAGTAGCACCAGCACCCATATTTTTTTGTAATGAACCAGGAACTTGTGGCAGGAAAATAGTTTCCGCGGAATCAGCCATAGCAAAAGAAGATAGAATTGTAAAAATCACATTCAATATTGAGAAAATAAGTATAGATTTTTTATACATAAAAACCGACCTCTATTAATTTAAATATTTCTATGGATAGATTTTATATGTATAATGGTCAATTAAGCAAATATATGGATACCTTAAATTTAGTTGAATATGAAAATATAAAATGATTTATACAAATGAGAAGCAAAAAAGTATCATTATACTTGGTGCAACTGCATCTGGAAAAACAAGATTAGGTGTGCGAATTGCTCACGAATTTCAAGGAGAAATACTATCAGCAGATTCACGGCAGGTGTATATCGGGTTAGATATAGGAACAGGTAAGGATATAGAAGAATATTTTAAGGTATCGCCTCCTGTTTCCTATCACCTAATTGATATTGTGCCTGTTTCTCACGAGTTTAGTTTATATGAATATCTGAAATATTTTAATGAAGCATATCAGAATGTGCTTTCTCGGGGTAATTTACCCATTATCGTTGGAGGAACAGGATTATATATTGAGGCTCTAATAGAAGGATATTCGCTGGCTGAAATAACTCTAAACGAAACTTTACGAAGTGAACTTTTTCAATTGTCTATTCAAGAACTGCAACAAAAATTATTGTCCCTAAAACCAAAACTTCATAATACTACTGATTTGCTTGACAAAGAACGATTGGTCCGTGCAATTGAAATTGCAATTGCAGAGAAAGAAGGTAAAAAAATAATCTCTGCACCAAAATTAAGTCCAATAATTTTAGGCGTTCGATATGACCGTGAACATCTTAAACTCCGTATTGGACAACGATTGAAGGAAAGGCTTCAGCATGGACTTATAGAAGAAGTGGAAAGGTTAAGAACAGAGAATATTAGTGATGATAGACTTTTCCAATTAGGTCTGGAATATCGTTATGTGCTTTTGTTCCTTCAAGGTAAGATAAAAAATAAAAATGATTTGTTCCAAAAATTGCAGTCTGCAATCTGGGAATTTTCAAGGAAACAAGAAATCTGGTTCAGACGATTGGAGCGGAAAGGATATCCCATTTATTGGATACGAGGTAATGAATTTGAAAAAGCGGAAAAATGCATTAAGGACAATTTATGAAAGAGAAAATAAATGAATACTTGAATAAAAGGGCTACACTGAACCCCTGGCAATTGGAAACTTCCCTGAATAGAAGGGTTGAGCAAGTTGTAGTTGTTCCTGCGTATAATGAATTTCACAATATTACAAATTTGCTTCATTCCCTTTCCCAGAATGATAGTATTATATGTGAAAATACTCTGGTAATTATAGTTGTCAATAATCGCAATGAGACTCTAAGCCCTCCTGAACATATTGAGAACAATCAAAACACATTAGATTTTTTGAGGGAGAGTATTTATAAAAAAGAGACACCATTTTATTTAGGTGTGATTGATGCGTCTACTTCGGGTTATGAGTTGCCGCCGGAACATGGTGTAGGTCTGGCTCGTAAGATAGGGCTTGATTGGGGACTTCATATATTGGCACAAAACAAAGACAATACAAGTGGGCTTATCTGTCTTGATGCAGATTGTGAGGTGTCCCAGAATTATCTGACCGAATGGATGAACTTTTTTAAATCACATACGCATTCTGCGGGAGTGATGTATTCTGAGCACCGTTTTGATGATTCATTATTAGGGCAATGTATGCTTGCTTATGAGATTTATCTACGGACTTATGAATTGGGATTGCATTATGCTTGTTCCCCATACACTTTTCTGCCCATTGGCTCTACAATAGGTGTTTCTGCCTCTCTTTATGTAAGTGCAGGTGGTATGAATACCCGCATTGCAGGTGAAGATTTTTATTTTTTACAACAACTGGCAAGGCTCGGTGAAATACAAAGATTATGTAATGCAACTGTTTTCCCTGCTGCACGAATATCCAATCGTGTTCCGTTTGGCACAGGTGCAAAACTTCAACAATATATTAATCAGCCCGAAAAGAGATATTTAACATATCCAATAGAAAGTTTCGATATTTTGCGAAAATGGATTAAGAGCCTTGACAATCCTGATGAAAATCCTGAATACATGCTATTGCATGCAGAACAAATTCATCCAGAATTAGCCCATTTCCTTGTGTCAAATTACTGGTTACAAAAGACAAAAAAGGTATTTCAACAGAACCAGAATAAAATTTCGTTAAAGTATCATCTACACGAGTGGTTTGATGGATTGAAAACGATAAAACTCTTACACCATTTGAGAGACCTTGCTTTTAGGAGTGCAAATCTTTTCCACACATTAGAAGAACTTGCGAATGAACTAAAATTACAAGAATTCAAAGAGATAAACTTTGAAAACATAGAAACAGATTACACAAAACATAAAGTTATTCTGGGCAAATTGAGGAAACATTGGGGGAGACTAAATATTGCAGGGATTAACTACCACATTGAGAGTAGTTAATCCCTTTTGCAAAAGATAGGAGGTATAGTAGATATAAGGTTTCACTTGCTTATTGAGTTTTGCCTATGTCCAATTTCTAACAAAGAAATGTAGAA
>DAOOVZ010000266.1:0-3151 GCA_035370665.1 Candidatus Hydrogenedens sp. | reverse complement strand
TATTAAACTCCTTTAATCACTATTTTCTTTATCAAAACATGCATAATTATAATAATTATTCCCCCTTTTTTTCAACCTTCTGTAAAAAAGTTATATTTTTATATCAATTAAAAAGGTATTATTTAATTTTTTGTCTTTTTATAAGATAATCATTTTTCTTAGTAAAAACATACAAATTTATATTGACAAAAAAATTTTTTTTTGTTATACTTTAAATGAATCAAGTTGTGAATAATAATAATTATTAGTATGATGAAAGGAGGTGAGTAAGAAGATAAAATGTGGCAAAGTTTTTTAAAGGTTTTAGCTTTAACTGAAAGGAGAATTTTATGAAAAAGCAGGGTTTTACATTGATTGAATTATTAGTCGTCATAGCCATTATTGGTATTCTTGCGGCAATATTATTGCCTGCGTTAGCGCGTGCTCGTGAAGCGGCACGGCGTTCCAGTTGCCAGAACAACCTCAAACAATGGGGACTGGTCTATAAAATGTATTCAGGTGAATCCAAAGGAGAGAAATATCCACCTTTGCAAACTTACAATCCCTCGAATAACGAGGGTGTGGAATCGTTAGCAGCAGGTCCACAAGTAAGTTCACTCTATCCTGAATACTTGACTGACCCATATATTATGATTTGTCCTTCGGACCCAGATGCAAGTAATGTTAAGACAAAACTTGAGAATAATAATGGAAATTTAATAGCACTTTCAGATGAAGTTGATGCAAGTTATGCTTATTTCGGCTGGGTATTTGATGATGTAAAGAAATCTGCACCTGCCAGTAGTTTCACTATTGTAGGTATATTAGGATTAGGAAGTATTGATACAAGTCAATTAGTACCTGTCCAGATAGCAGGCGCTTTAGATGGCATAAACGAGCATTATTCAACAGAACTTGGTGCTTATATTGCTGATTCTAACCCAAGAGCATTGTTAAAGCCTGCAGACCAAGACGCCGAACTGCCAAGCCAATGGGCTGGTTATGGAAATGGTGGTGGAAATACCATATATCGTATCCGTGAAGGTATTGAACGCTTTATGATTACTGATATTAACAATGCTGGCGCAAGCAGTAAAGCACAGAGTTCTATCTGGATTATGCTGGATACATTCTCCGCCGGTGGTGTAGCAGCCGATTTGTTCAATCATATTCCCGGCGGTTGCAATGTCCTATACATGGATGGTCATGTAGAATTTCTACGGTATATTGCCGACACTAATTTATTTGATACTGATATTCCGGGGACTCCACCCGTAACATCAAATGTAGCAAATATGGTTACCGTTATTTCCGGTGCATAATAAGTAATTGCTAATATTTTTGTTATTTTATTCCTCATGCAGTTCGGTATGAACTGCACGAGTTTTTTATTTAAACACCTAACTTCTAAAAGTTTTGAAAAAGGGTTTCCAGACATTAAAATAAACGAAAAATATTATTTCTGTCCGATAAAAGATTAAGAAAAAGATTTCTAACTTTACTCGAAGTAATAATGAATAATTAGAAAATAGCATTATAGTTTTACAATAAAAATAAGAGAAACAAAGTAGGGGGCTCTCTAAAAAATCAAAATTGAGGGGTTATATTTAGTTGTATTTAATTGTATCTATGAATAATTGTGAAAATTTAATTTGTATCCTGAATTAATTAAGAATAGTAGAAAAGACTTGTTGGAAAAAGTATCAAAAAAATCATTACATAGGTATTGAAGTAGAAAATCCCTTATGCACATTTATCCCCTCTATGCACCTATTTCATACCCAAGCATAATGCCCCTATTTGTTTACCCTCTATGTTGAATAATCCCTTAAAACATGTAGAAAGTTTCTTGATATTCACAGCAATATAGTGTAACCCTGATTCTATATTCACCTTGGGAAGCCCTCTTAGAATGTATCGTTTGTATCGCTTATTGAACTTCCTATCTCCAAATATAGATTCAAATTGATTCCCTCGCTGACTCCTCAACTTCTTGCTTACCTCTGATTCTAAATTCGCCCTCGCTTCTCGCTTCAATCTATCATACTCCAATGATACCTCTATACTCTTCGCTCTACCCCTCGTGCAATGCTCTTTAAATTTACATATCGCACAATCCCGCCTCCTTCGCCTTATACTCCCTCCATCGCTGATGATAACCTGTCGCTGTTATCTTCTCTCGCTCACCATAAAACTCCAATACCTTGCCACAAGAACATATAAAAACATCTCTATCTGAATCATACTCAAAATCCTCTCGCCTAAACTTCTCTTCTCGCCAACTCTTCTTATGTTCCCTAAAATAGGTGTTATATTTTAAAAAGTTTTCTATTCCCTATTCTATCACAATGTCTCAAAAATCTCTCTAATACTTTTAGCGGACAGAAGCATTGTAATATATATCATAATCCCCTTTTTATAAACAATTATTATGATTAATCAAAAAGATATTTTTATATTTTTCGTCTAATTACTTTGTTGAAGGTAAATCAATTTGAAATGTTAGCCCTCTGTATTTTGCTACAGAGGGCTTTTTGTGTTCTGTAAAAAATCTATGTTCTAACTGTTGAACTTTTTAACCTTTTGACTTTTTATAAGGAGTAATCCAGAGATTATTCCTAATGTTAGTATATCGCATACATTTGAACTGTTTGAGGAACTGCCAGGTCCACAAGATATAATGAAACGCCGTTTTTTGCCCTTGCTGATAATTAAATTCACAGGAGTATCTTTTGGAACATTAGAACCTGACTCTGGGGATTGGCTAATAACCTTTCCTTCTGGAACAGTATCGCTATATTCCTGAGTTATTGTTCCGACAGTAAGACCTGACATAATTATTTTTGTCTTTGCATCTTGTTCTGTCATTCCCACTAGGTTCGGCACAGCAATCGGACATGGTCCTGAGGAGACCGTCAGATTTACCTCTGTTCCTTTGTTAACTAATTGTGCAGGCAATGGACTTTGACTAATCACATTTTCTTCTGGGACTATATTACTGCATTGTTTTGTTATACTTCCTACGGCCAGCCCCGCAGATGTTATCTGACTTATTGCTACTGTCTCTGAACTTCCAATGACATACGGAACAGTAACTTTCTCTACCTCACCTTCTGGGGTGCCTTCGGCTACGCCTTCTCCTTCTGGTGTTCCCTCTGGCGTTCCTTCAACT
>DAOOVZ010000265.1:0-3160 GCA_035370665.1 Candidatus Hydrogenedens sp. | reverse complement strand
ATATATCCCATTGGACAATGGTTCCAATAACTCCATGCTCCATTCACCTAAGGCTGTGTTTAATTCTGCCGTATTACTATATCCGCCTACGGTCACTGACACTCTAATCACTTCTAAACTTGTATCCGACGGTCCCATTTGTCCTGTCAAAACAGGTTTAGCATTCTTCGTTACTAACCTATCTACCGTTACCCACGGGACCAGCATATCCACTTCGGTGTTTGTCCTCCCATCTTCAACTCCAACGGGTATTTCACTCCGATTGCCAGCACCATCTATCACTACGATATCAAAGTAATAGGTATCGTCACCCGTAGGATTGTTGAAGGTTATACTTCCATCAGGGGCAGAGACTGAACTCTGACCGCTATATTCCCATATCCCACTTGAACCCTTTTTGAACCATAACTCTACATTACTAACACCACTTGTGGTGTCGGCTGCTCCTGTGTAATTTATCGTGATAGGAAATGTATTCGTAAAAGGAGGTGAGGTAACATCGGACACAGTCGGACTGTCCATCATCATACCTCCACCTATATGCTTACCTCTGTTTGGATAAGTAATTAGGTTCGCATTTATATCTACGACATTATTTACGGTGATTGTTATATCTCCTCCTTGAAGCATTTCGCCGCTATTCCATGTGCAACGGTAGGTATTACCTGATACAGGTCCTACATTTACTGGGTTTGCAGGAAGTGTTCCTTTACCTGTGCCGGAGAGGGTATAGTTTTCTGCTATTGTCACGCCTGGACCCATTGCTTCACTAAAGGTAACATCAACCTCTCTGGGACCAACAACCTCAACTGCTGTCACAGTTGGTCTATCTAAATCAAAAATATAAGTTTCTCCTGAAGTGTATTCTTTAGGATAGAGTGCATACTTCTGGAAGTGAACAATATCGTTATCAGGATGAATATCTAATCGGACTGTCCCAGTCCCGCCTAGGTTGCTTAAACCGACCCTCTGTTTATTATTTACAATAGTAAAGTTGTCTATATAATGTTTATCATTAAGTCCACCTGTTGCACCAGCGAAACTGATAGCCCAGTTGGATTGTGGAGCCCATCCCGGTATTCTTACATGAGCACGAGGGACAAAACCACCGTTGTTAACGGCAGTCTGGTAGACAGAGCAAATTCCATCTTCTGTGACTCTTACTCGCACAGGAATATATGAACTGCTTCGAATGTCGTTGTTTTTTACCCTCTGGAGTTCTATATCATTATATTTTATAACTAATGCTGGTGTAAATTCGTTGCCATTCTCATAAGTATCGAAAAAGATTGTTAAACCATTAGATACTCCAGATAGTCCCCATCCCCAGGGATTATCACCTCTTCTGCCATAGCAGAAACATAAACCATCAGCACCATTACCGTCCCAAATTCTCATATCAAAACCTGCGGTAAAACTATTCAGAATTTCAGGAGGGGTAAAATGCCAGACTCCAAATTTACCATTTACATTTTCTGTGAGTTTAAGAACACCACCACTAATTACGGCATCATATTCTAGAGTCCCGATGCCCTGTGAAGAAGAGAAATTTTCAGTTATATATACCGTTGGGCTTGAAATAGGTTGAATAGTAGCATTAGCAGTCCCAGACCTGCTTAAAATAAAATCGCTTGCATCAACATAATACATGGGTTCACTAAATATCACAGAATACTGTATGCTGTTTGTCCCAGATAAAACAGGATTTGGACTAAGGCGAGTTATGCTGCTTACATACGGGTCATAAGAGTATAAACTTAATCGGTCAATTAGATGTAGGTCACGCTCACCCCCTGTTCGTGCACCGAGTGCTATTTTCCATGATGCAGGCGGATTCCAATCGGATATGGTTGAATTAATCCTTCGAGTGCCATTAAACCAAACCTCCACCGTAGCTCCACCAGTTATCGCATTCCGCTTTACCCTTACTATTAAAGTTTTCCAACCACCTCTTAAATCTTTTGCAGGGACAGAGACAATCTCTGAACCGTTGTAAGCCAACTCAATAAGATTATGAGTATAGGTTCGTAATCGCACAGCCAGACCAGGGTAAGAGTCACCGCTTTCGTTTAAAGGTGGAGTATCAATATCACTATAACTGAAACTTATACCATCTGCACCGTTTTCACCCCCTCCTGTCATGTATACATCACACTTAAAATCAAATGAATACATAGCAATCCCGGGCGGGAAAACCCACCCTCCATATTGTCCATAATTATTAGGTGTGAGTTGAAGGATATTGCTTATTATGGAAGCATCACCATAAAGGGTGCCACCACCATAATTGGCATCATATCCATCAAAATTGCAATGTAATGGTAAATTGTTGGCAGTATGGAAAGTATTAAAATAAGATTTAGGTATTACTTGTTTGTCAACGCCCGGACCTTCAAACGATAGTTTTGCATAAGCATCTCCTGTTTTTTCAACATACTGCATTTCAAATGTATGAGGTCCCGCATTAAGAGGCAAGGCTCCTGTGCTATATTCGCCTATGCCTGTCCATTGGTCTATCTTCAATACCTCGTCAATGTATAATCTTACGCCGTCATCAGTATTAGTGTAGAAAGTCCAATCGCCCGTTGTCGGAATAAAGATAGTCCCAGTCCATTTTATTGCAAAATTATCAGCATCATTTTGCATATTAGGAATGTCTGTTGGACCAGAACGCCAGTTAAAATTTATATAAGGGTCATATCGGGTATACCTCCAGTTTTCTGATGTAAATGGGTCTGTTAAAGCACCTTCGGCAAATACAAAATATTCACCACGCACTTCTGAATAAGAACTTAATTGAAATAGAAATACTAATAACAGAACAAATATTATCGCCTTTCTCATGACAGAACTCCTTCCTCTTAAATTTAAAAACTCACTTTACCCTTTCCTCTAAAATATATTAGTTTATAAAAAAGAGCATAGCAAAAAAATAGTAGACAGTCAAGTTTTTTATAGATTACCAAATACATAAGCGATATTCTATTTTGTAAATTGAAGTGAGAGATAAGTTTATAGAATTACGGGTTTTTTTGGGAATTACACATTTTCTATTCAAATAATATTATAAATTTAATTAAACAATTTTAAATATAGATAAAATAAGGTGATTATATGATATAATCCACTAGGGAAGAAAAAGAGATATAGGAGGAACGGA
>DAOOVZ010000264.1:0-3181 GCA_035370665.1 Candidatus Hydrogenedens sp. | reverse complement strand
ACCGTGCAATTATCAGAAGAGGAGGGCAATCCCTAAATGCTTTATGGGACAATCACGCTGCTGTTTTAGGGGGCGACTATTTAGTAGCACGAGCCACTGAACTTTTAGGGAAATATGAAAATCATGAGTTAATACTGAATGCAGTTCAGTGTGTTAGAGAAATGGCAGAAGGGGAATTAAAGTTCTTTACAAAATCAATTAAAGACTTTACAATAAACAATTGTAAAGAATTAGCCAGAAAAAAAACAGCCATGCTCTTTGCCTGTTCTGCCTCTACCCCTGCTTTATTGGAAAAGTCGCCTGAAAGGAATACTCTATTCTATTTTGGCGAATATATTGGTATTGTGTTCCAATTTATTGACGATTTATTAGACCTAACTCAGGACTTAAATATATTAGGGAAACCTCGTTACAGCGACATAATTGAGCAGAAAATTACCTTACCTATATTATTACTATGGAAAAAGATGGACATAAAAGAAAAAGAGAGATTCAATTCAGTTTTTGGTAAACCATTAACCAAAAAAGAACAAAAGTGGATTAAAGAACAATTAGAAAAGTATGAAATTAGAAAGAATACAATCCAATATGCTGAGAAACTGAAGGTACTCGCAATAAAGAAACTGGACAAATTCCCTGATAGTGAATTCAAAAAATCTTTGATTAATGTTTGTAATTTCATTGTTCAAAGGCAAAATTAAAAAAAATTAATTGAATAAAATAATTAGGTTTTTCGTCATGATAAATAGTGAAAATATCTCTTCTCAGTCTGAAAGAGTTTCAGACAAAGAGTTGGTAGAAAAAGTAAAGAAAGGCGATGAACAAGCCTTTGACATTATTATAAAACGATATTACAATATGGTTTTTTATATGTGCTGTAAAAAATTATCTAATAAAGATATAGCCAGAGAGGCTACTCAGGAAGTTTTCATTAAAGCATGGAAAAAGATAAAAACTTGTTCAGACGGGGCTTACTTTATTTCCTGGTTATCAAAAATTACAAAAAATCATTGTGTAGATATACTTCGTAAAGAGATAACAAGAAAACAGCGTGAATTATCAATGGATAATATTGAGAATATTGAAAATATTTCAACCGATGGTTCTAATGACGAGGCAATTAATAATCGCATTGATATTGAATGTCTTAATGCTATTATTGAACAACTTCCAGAACCACAGCGGATTGTGATTCAGAAAAAGACGGAAGGCTACACTACCCAAGAAATAGCCGACCAATTACATTGTCCACTTGGAACTGTTTTAAGTAGACTTTCATTGGGCAGAAATAAAATTTACCAACATATAAAACGACAGAACCTTTCACTAGAAGATTTTTCAGGTTTAACCTAACATTTAAACAGAGGAATCCCCAATTAGAAAATTAGAGGATTAAGCGATGAAGAAAATAGATTTTGATACACTGAAAAACCATAGAAAAACAGAAGAGTGCCCTCAATTTGACTCAATTGTAGAGCAAATTGAAATAACACAGGGTAATGTTTCAGAGGAGGTCTTAAAACATATACAGGACTGTCCTCAATGCAATGATTATTTTTTATTCTGGAAAAAGACAGAGGGATTGTTTCAATGGTATGCTACAGAAAAAGGTAAAAGTGAAATATCAGAATGGGAACGACAAATCTCTATACAGAAGATTAAACAGACAATAAATAGGAGTAGAAGGCAGAAAAAAGCAATTCTGTGGGGTTTATTAAGTGTCACAGCAGTGGCATTACTCCTTGTGATTGCTATGCTTTATTTTGTGCCCTCTACACAGGCTCCATCTGTTCAAGCAATTGAACAGCCTTCACAAAAGGAACTCCCTTCTTCTACCTATTCAGGTAGTTCTATACCCTATGATACAACACCTGAGAAAAAAACACCTGACAAAGATATGTAGGGGTATTCATGCACTTCCAAAATCAATAGCAATTAATCATGGGGTCTTCTATTAAAATACACCAATACAGCACCAATAATTCCGACTACTATAAAAATCCATGCGGGCTGTTGTGCTATGATACTCATTGATTCTGGCAACAAACCCATAAAAACAACCAGTGCCGTGCCAAAACCGATTATCATTAAAATAATTCCGATTATAGTCATATTACACTCCCTATAAATAAAGCATTTAGAATTTAAGAGATATTATAAAATACAATATTTTAAGTAACAAAAAAAATTTTCAGTAAACAAAAATATAAGATTAATATATTTAAAGGATTAAATATCTGTATACAGAGCAAAAACACGGTTTATGGATAAAGACGAAGAAGAACAACAGAAAATATTAGAGGCAGGTGCAAGAAAGATTTGCAAAATACTGCAAGATAAAGGGTATATTGCATATCTTGCCGGCGGATGTGTTCGTGACCTAATTATGAAAAGACATCCTTCTGATTACGACATTGCGACAAATGCTATGCCAGATGTAGTGAGCAAATATTTTCCAAACTCTATTACACTCTGGAAAAATTTTGGTGTAGTTCGTGTTTTACTTTCTGATGGAGAATATGAGGTTACCACTTTCCGTTCTGATGGTCCTTATCTTGATGGTCGTCATCCTTCTACTGTTGTTTTTTCTTCGCCAGAAGAGGACGCTCAACGAAGGGACTTTACAATCAATGCTCTGTTTCTAGACCCTTCTAACAATCAAATATTAGATTATGTCGGAGGACAAAAAGATATAGAACAAGGTATTATAAAAACAGTAGGGGAACCTTACAAGCGATTTTCAGAGGATTATCTGCGACTATTACGGGCAGCACGATTCAGTGCTCGCTTCAAATTTACCATTGAAGGAGAAACATTAAAAGCAATGAAGGAACTGCATGATGGTATTAAAAAAGTGTCGGCAGAACGGATTCGTGATGAACTGGTTAAAATTTTAACAGAAGGCAATCCTAAGTGGGCATTTGAGATTATGGATAAGGTCAGTCTACTCTCTCAGATTCTACCAGAAGTTGCAGAATTAAAAACAGTGCAACAGGACCCTACCTACCATCCTGAGGGTGATGTGCTTACACATACAATTCTTGCTCTACAAAACTTAAAAAATCCCTCTATCTCCCTTGCAATGGCTGTCCTATTACATGATATTGGTAAAAAGAATACAATTACCTTTGCGACAGACCGAATTCGTTTTCCTAAGCATGAGGCTATTGGTGCTCAAATA
>DAOOVZ010000263.1:0-3224 GCA_035370665.1 Candidatus Hydrogenedens sp. | reverse complement strand
ATAATGTAGTGTTATAGGTAGTATGGATAAAATTTTTATAGGATTAGTCCGAATAAGAGGCCTGCTGTTGTGGATATTATCACTACAAGAAGTATATAAGTAAAACTTTTTTTAAATCCTAAAATAGAGTAAAGCACTATCATACTTGGAAGTGATAAAGCAGGACCAGACAGTAAAAGGGCTAAAGCAGGACCTTTTCCCATGCCTGAACCAATGAGCCCTTGTAGAATAGGCACTTCTGTTATTGTTGCAAAATACATAAGTGCCCCGATAACAGAAGCAAGGAAATTGGATATAATCGAATTTCCACCTACTGCCGATACTACCCATGAATTGGGAATAATCCCTTCTTTTCCCGGTTCGCCTAATAGAAAGCCAGAGACTAAAACACCAATCAAAAGCAGCGGTAATATCTGCTTTGTCAAAGCCCAGGTTGAATTGAACCATTCTTTCGTCTCATCTGTTCCAGTTATACAAAGTATAGATAATCCTATTATCCCTGTAATAAATGGGACTACTGGTTTATATGGAAATATAAAGGCGATAATAGCACATACAATACCTGTTAATACCACCTTCCACCAATGAATACCATACCAGATAGATAGAGTAATCCCCAGTGCTATGCTTGATATTATGGTCAAAAGCCACCTGTACTGATACACTGCGAACCAGAAGCCTTTGACAGTGTCGGGTTCGCTCCAATTTGCAAATATTAGAATAGCAATCATAGATAGGAAGAACAATGCAGTTTTCCACAAAGACCGAGTTGGTTCAGAAACAGGTATATTTGTGTATGCTTTTGTGCGTTGCTTTTCCTCTGAACGAAATATAAAAGCCATAAGAAGTCCGATTACAATACCCAGAAGAATAGCACCTAGAGCCCGAGCCGCCCCTATTTCAATACCTAAAACTCGTGCTGTTAATATAATGGCTAAAACATTAATTGCAGGTCCAGAGTATAGAAAAGCAGTAGCAGGTCCCAATCCTGCCCCTATACTATAAATTCCACTAAACAGGGGAAGCACCGTGCAAGAGCATACAGACAGTATCCCACCAGAGATAGATGCCACGCCATAAGCCAGAACCTTGTTCGCATTTGGACCAAGATACTTTATAACAGAATTTTGACTGATAAAAACACTGATAGCCCCTGCAATAAAGAATGTTGGTAGGAGGCATAATAATACATGTTCCCTTGCATACCACTTGACCATAGAGAGGGATTCCATTACTGCATTATCAAATCGTGGTGTGCCAATAGGCAAGAAATAACAGACTAAAAAAGCAAATATGATGACAAATAAAATTTTACCTTCTTTTTTTATATCCATTGAAAATAATCCTTAATAGTTAAAACAGTGGAAAAGTCGTTTTTCAGTATAGGATGGTTATTTGGTTTTGACGGACTCTTTTAAAAGTTTGTATTGCTGTTTTGTCTTTTCCATCATCATATTTTCGATACAAAACAGGAATGTAGGGATACAGGTAAGTTTTAAATGATAATAGACATTAAGTCCTTCCTTTCTATCTTCTATAATTCCTGCTTGTTTGAGTATAGATAGATGTTTAGATATAGTTGAAACATCATCTTCAATCATTGCTTGTAGTTCACACACACATCTTTCACCATTTTCAAGTTCATTAACAATGAACAAACGAGTTGGATGGGAAAGTGCCTTCAGTATTTGTGCGTGCAATTGATATTTGTCCTTTAATCTTTTTTCCATCTTTGTCCTTTCTTTTTACTATTTGGCATTATAGCAAAATAGCCAATAAATATTCAAATTGTAAATTGATTATTACAAATATAATGGAGTTATTTTTAGAGTATAATAACAGTATATATTAGGAATAGATTTGAATTAATATTTTACAATTTGGTAAAATAGGAATATTAGTAGTTATAATGAACATCATTGACATTAACCAGAAGGAAATAACAATGAAGGACATTAAAATATTAGGTTCGCATTGTGCAAAGTGTGTGCAACTATTTAATAACGCCAAAACTGCTGCTGATGAAATGAAGATAGAATATCAAATCGAAAAGATAACAGATATCCAAAAGATTACCGAATATGGAGTTATGATGATTCCTGCTTTAGTCATTGATGGAGAAGTAAAATCCGTAGGTAAAACTCTTTCGGTAGAAGAAATTAAAAAATTGTTGGCATAATCCTGAATTATCATTTTTTTGTATAAGGTCCTTAATATGAAAAAAATTATATTTCCATTATTAATTGTTTTTGTTTGTTTTTCGATAGGGTATCTTATCTATTCAGAGGCACGGAAATCTGAATCTTCTGTATCTACAGATAAGCATAAAGAAGTAGAGGCTTCTAATTCTATTAAAAAAGCAAGTGTGGTAGGTGCAATTGAAAAGGGAAAGAATAATAAAGTAATTGTTTATTATTTTCACGGGGTAGCGCGATGTGCTACCTGTATTGCTATTGAGCAATATACAAAAGAGGCGGTTCAAACTGAACTTGGCGATAAGATAAATACAGGAGAAGTGGAGTTTAAGAGTATTAATGTTGAAGAACCTGAAAATGAGCATTTTATCCAGGATTTTCAAATGTCTTTTCGTTGTGTTGTTGTTGAACGAGTTGTTGATGGGGAACGAAAAGACTGGAAACGGTTGGAAGAAGTATGGAATCTTGTTCACAAAGACAAATCTGAATTTTACCATTATATTCAGGAAAATGTTCGTCAATATTTATAACATAAGTGTATAGAGAAAGAAATTATCTAATGGAGTTTACACTTGCTATTTTCACATCTGTTTATCTCGGATTGATAACCTCTATAAGTCCCTGTCCCCTTGCAACCAATATTGTGGCTATATCATATATTTCAAAAGAGATTACACATCCTGGATTAGTATTTTTGCGTGGTGTTATTTATTCAATTGGTAGAAGTATCGCCTATATTTTAGTCGGTTTCATTGTGATAAAGGCTTTATTAGATGCTCCCTACATTTCTCATTTTATTCAGAAATATATGGGTAAAATATTAGGTCCTGTTCTTATTGTGGTAGGAATGTTTTTATTAGAATGGATAAAACTTAACCTAAACTTTTCAGTAAAAACAGAAAAATTAAATCAAAAGGGGAAAATAATAGGATTATGGGGTAGTTTTTTATTAGGTGTCAGGGGACGGTAGGTTGTAGGATGACGGATTAAAAGAATCCTTAAAGATAGTTTTATCTTTCTGGAACCAGT
>DAOOVZ010000262.1:0-3227 GCA_035370665.1 Candidatus Hydrogenedens sp. | reverse complement strand
AACGGTGCACCTCAATATTCTGATGAATATAATAGATTCTTTGCCTCTCTCTATGGACAAATCCAAGAGCATCTCCGGGAGAAAGGCTGGCTGCATAAGGCATATTGGTATTGGGTAGACGAACCTCCACCTGCTGAATATGCCAATGTTAAAAAGGGTATGGAACTGCTACAATCGGCGTGCCCTGATATACGACGGCTTTTAACCTGTAATCAAGAATCTGCTCCTGTCCCTTATTTCTGGGGTGTGGTCAATCTCTGGGTGCCTATATTTAATATGTATGAGGAGACAAGGGCTCAGTGGCGGCAAGAATTGGGTGAAACGGTCTGGTGGTATGTCTGCACAGCACCGCGTGCCCCCTATGCCAATAATTTTATTGACCATCCCGGGATAAACCATCGTATCCGTTACTGGCAGTTAGATAAGTATAATTTAGATGGAGATTTGTTCTGGTCTCTTACCTATTGGCCACAGAATCCATGGGAAGAAGCCCTGTCTGTTGGCTCTGATGGTCAAAGATGGGGTAATGGAGACGGAAGACTACTGTATCCGCCGAGACGCGAAAAACCGTCTGAGGTGATTATTGAACCGCCTGTGACCTCTATTCGTTTAGAATGCCTTAGAGATGGGCTGGAAGACAGAGAATATCTATTAGTACTAGAACGCGTTACTGCGAGAAAAGCACCGTTAGGCGTTATTGCTCGTAAAGAAAGGGCAGAAGCCTTAAACCATCTCTCACCTTCAATAAAAGTATATGACCAGAATGCCCTTTCATTTTACTATTACCGGGCAAAAGTTATGAATCTAGTTGCACAAATTGTTCAGGGAGGTTCGTAATATATTTACAACATAAAATTAGTATATTATATATTGTTGGTTTAGTAGTAAAAGGTTGTTTTATGAGTAGAACAGCAATTGTATTTCGTGAAGAGGTACTGTTACATGATACGGGTCCTTATCATCCTGAAAGCTCTGCACGGCTGGAAGCCATATTAGAGGCTTTTGAACGCCATAAGATAGACCCGCCGGTTCTGGAAATTGAACCTGCAACACGGGAGGATTTATTAAGAGTTCATACCGCCCAACACATAGACACTATTGAACGCACATGTAGGGAAAATCTAGAATATCCTGACCCGGATACTGTGATGGGAGAAGCGTCATGGGAAGCAAGTCTATTAGCCGCAGGGGGAGCAATTTCTGCCTGCAAGGCTGTTTTAGAGGGGAAATATGATAGTGTGTTCGAAATTATGAGACCGCCGGGACACCATGCAGAACCCAATCGTGCTATGGGCTTCTGCTTGTTTAATAATATTGCCGTAGCAGCACGATGGCTGGTGGATGTCGTCGGTTTGAAACGAGTGGCAATTTTCGATTTTGATGTTCATCATGGGAACGGCACACAGAAAGCCTTTTATGATGATGAGCGGGTATATTATGCAAGTATTCATCAATACCCTCATTTTCCGGGGACAGGCTTCCCAGAGGAACGAGGTAAAAATAATACTAATTTAAATATTCAGATGATGCCAGGTGTTCCCAAAGAACTCTGGCACTCCGCAATAGAGAGTTTGATTTTACCTGAATTTAAGAGATATAAACCTGAATTCTTACTTATATCCGCAGGCTTCGATGCACACCGATACGACCCATTAGGACGGCAAAATCTTGAAGAAGAGGATTTTGCAAAAATGACCAATGCTGTAAAAGGAATTGCAGGCGGCAAAGTTGTATCAGTTCTTGAAGGCGGATATAATTTAGAATCGTTAGCCGAATCAAGTGTCGCTCATTACCTTGCCTTGGACAATGAAATTTGAATATTCTATTTGCGATGGTAAGGCGAACTTATGACAAATATGATTTATATCTGCTTTTTGGAAAAGGGAAGGCAATATGTTAAAGAGGCAAAAGGGACAAGGATATTTATTTGCCATCGGAATAATGTTTTTCTTATTAACAGGAAACTTCACTAATGCAGGTGATATTCACTATATCTCTGGAGATAACAATAGTGTTGTAAACACAAAATACTTATATAAAGTAACGGTAGGACAAAATGGATATGGGGATTTTCAAGGGGATACGGACAAGGCTATCCAGAGTGCAATAGATTACATATCTAAATATGGTGGAGGGACAGTTCAAATTTTGCCTGGAACTTATCACTTTTCTAATGCAATATACTTGAAGAGTCATATTCAATTAATTGGTTCAGGCACAGACAAAACCATCTTTATTAAGGAATCATCTAAAAAAACAGAATTACTCAGAGAGTCAGATTGGTATGAGCAGTGCATAACTGTTATGAATCCAGAACGATTTAAGATTGGAGATGGCTTATGTATCCAGTCTAAAAATCCTAATGGCAACGATATAAATGTAATGAAACGGACTATAATATCTATTGAAGGGAATAGGTTGGTTCTGGATAAACCACTAAGTAAAAATATATGGTTTTCTGAAAATACATCTATTGATACCTTATTCCCTCTTATTTCTGGTGAATTTGTAGAAGACATTGTTATTGAAAATGTTGCCCTTGATGGGAATAAGGAGAATAATCTTCTTTTAGATGGAAACTATGCAGGCTGTATCTGGCTTCAAGATTGCAAAAGAATCACGATTCGAGGTGTAGAGGCAAGGAATTATAACGGTGATGGGATAAGTTGGCAAATTGCTCATGATGTTATTGTAGAAAATTGCTATACGCATGATAATACAGGTCTGGGACTACATCCAGGGTCAGGTTCTCAACGACCTAAAATATTGAAAAATCATATCCAGAATAATGAGATAGGGGTTTTCTTTTGTTGGGGTGTTCAAGACGGTATCGTGGAGAATAATGTGATTGAAAATAATCGAATCGGCATTTCTATCGGGCATAGAGATAATTATAATATTGTGCGTAATAACTTGATTCTTGATTCAAAAGAAGAAGGGATATTGTTCCGGCAGGAGACAGAGTCGTTTATAGCGACAGGCAACAAGATAGAGGAAAATATAATAGAAAATATAAAACATAAAAACGGTGTGGGTATTTTTATTGAAGGCTGTAATCGTGCAAATGAAATTCGAAAAAATGAGATTAGAGAAAATGTAGAAACTAAAAATAAGATAGGAATAAAAGTTACCAAAACGGCTAAGGAAAATATTATAGAAGATAATAACATTAAAGGTTTTGCAAAAGAGTTTGTGATAGACTAATGCAAAGATTAATTTTTCTATGG
>DAOOVZ010000261.1:0-3235 GCA_035370665.1 Candidatus Hydrogenedens sp. | reverse complement strand
ATACGCTCAATATTGTAGATACAATATCGGCAACTTTATTGGGAACATCCATTTCTATAGATTTGAAAGATGATGGACAAAATGGTGATGAAACAGCCGGAGATAGAATCTGGTCTGGAATTTTTAATTTGACTCCTGATGTTTCTGGGATTAAAACATTTATATTAACTGCTTTTGACGAAAAAGGGAAAATCGTTCAGATTAAATCTGAGGAAGGGATTATCAAGCCTGTAATGGGAACTT
This sequence comes from Candidatus Hydrogenedens sp., assembly GCA_035370665.1. Classification (GTDB taxonomy): domain Bacteria; phylum Hydrogenedentota; class Hydrogenedentia; order Hydrogenedentales; family Hydrogenedentaceae; genus Hydrogenedens. Next base: position 2,992 of record DAOOVZ010000261.1, on the reverse strand, counting down.
ATGAATGTATAATCCAACCTTCAGAGAAGAAACAAAATTAGATATTTTTTCACACGCTCGTATTACGATTCCATTTATAAAGGCTAAGACGTTGAAAGGGGTTCTTTTTTATTTGAAACAGTAGTATTTTTCTCTTTACTAAAATTGAAACAAAGATTGTCATCTTTGGAAACATCAATATACACATAGCCACCATTTTCTAGTTTGCCAAACAATATTTCATCAGCAAGCGGAGTTTCAATCTCTTTTTGTATCAACCTTGCTAAAGGTCTTGCTCCTAAACGGGTATCGTATCCCTTTTCCGCTAACCATTCACGGGCAATATTACTTAATTCTAATGCTACATTTTTCTCTATAAGTTGCGATTTGATACGGTTAATAAATTTATCCACAATCATCTTCATTACTTCCATATCCAATGGACTAAATGAAACGATTGCATCTAATCGGTTGCGAAATTCAGGGGACATGGTTTGTTCTATAGCCTTAAGACTTTTCCTCTCTGATTCATTTTGGGACAGAGTAAATCCAATAGACTGGGAGTATAGTTCGCGTGCACCTGCATTTGAGGTCATGATGAGAATAACATTGCGGAAATCTGCTTTTTTGCCTGTGTTATCTGTAAGCGTAGCCTCATCCATAACTTGAAGCAGAATGTTGAATAAATCAGGATGAGCCTTTTCTATCTCGTCCAGCAATAGAACTGTATATGGATGACGACGAACCTCGTCAACCAGAATACCTCCTTGTTCAAATCCTACATAGCCCGGCGGAGCACCAATCAATCTGGCTACCGAATGTTTTTCCATATATTCACTCATATCATATCTCGCAAAATGATTCCCGAGAATGAGTGCAAGTTGTCTTGCTACCTCCGTTTTCCCAACACCGGTAGGACCTGTAAATAAGAAGCAACCAATGGGAGAATTTGGTTTCCCCAAACCTGCACGAGACCGACGAATAGCCTTCACTACTATATCTATGGCTTTATCCTGACCAAAAACAAATGACTTTAATTCTGTTTCAAGATTTTTTAATTTTTCGCGGTCTGCGGAATTGACAGTCCGTAATGGAATCTGTGCCATATCGGCAATGGTTCGTTCTATATCCTTAACATTTACTTCAATAGGATTCTTGTTGGTTTCGATACGGACCATTGCAGCCGCTTCGTCCAACACATCAATCGCTTTATCAGGAAGAAAGCGGTCATTTAAGTATTTTGCAGACAGGTCTACGGAGGCGACTAATGCATCATCAGTAAATTCTACCTTGTGATGTTGTTCATAATGCCTCTTTAACCCGCGAACAATTTGAACACACTCATCTATTGATGGCTCATTAACATCAATCTTCTGAAACCGCCGAGAAAGGGCTCTATCCTTCTCAAAATGGTTCTTAAATTCTTCATAAGTTGTAGCACCAATGCAATGCAATTCACCGCTGGCTAAAAATGGTTTCAAAATAGATGCAGCGTCTATACTTGAATCCGTTGTGCTACCTGCACCAACTAAAGTGTGAATCTCATCAAAATATAGTATGGTATTCTTTTTTTTCAATATTTCATTAATTAATGCCTTAATCCTTTGTTCGAAATCACCACGATATTTAGTGCCTGCAAGCATGCCTGGTAAATCAACCATTAATAAATCTGCATTTTTTAGGTTTTCAGGGACTTTTCCATCTGCAATTCGCTGTGCCAAACCTTCGACAATCGCTGTTTTCCCGACACCGGGTTCACCTACAAAAATAGGATTATTCTTCCTTCGTCTACACAGGATACGAATAGCCCGCTGTATCTCCTTTTCTCGCCCTATTACAGGGTCAATTTTACCTATGTGTGCTCGTTGAACAAGATTCATCGTAAAGTTTTCTAACGCGGACGCAGGTTTTCTTTCCTTACTTATTTCTTCTATAGACTCCAGTTCTTGTTCAAAAGAAGTATATTTATCTCCATGAGAGATATACTCCAATACTTCCAATCGAGTAATGCCTTCTTGGTATAAGAAATAAGCGGCATGGGAATCTTCCTCCTCAAAAAGGGTAACAAGAATATCACCGATATCAACCTCAGATTTACCTGAACCCCGGACATGGAATACAGCCCGCTGGATAAGCCTATCAAAAGAAGGCGTTTGCTGAAGCGTTAAATTAACTCCCTTGGGAACTTTTTCTATATACTCGTCAAAAAAATTACTCAATCTCCTACGGAGACGGTCAATATTACATCCGCAATTCTGTAAAATTTCTCTGCCATAATGGTCGTCCAATAGTGCATAAAGCAAGTGCTCAGGACACAAATATTCGTGCCGCCTCTTCTTTGCTTCTTTTAAGGCGTTTCCTATAGCTCTTTGAACTTCTTTATTTAACATAATATTTATTTACCTCTTATAAATTATAACTTATTTTTATGATATAAGTTTACAATAATAACAATTTTTATAAGAAAATTATTCAGGACTAATTGAACATCGCAAGGGAAACCCATTTTCCTTTGCTATTTTATGGACGGTTTCTACCTTTGCTTCAGCGACAGTCCGAACATAAACCCCTGCAACACCTACACCTTCTCGGTGAACTTTCAACATTATAGTAACGGCTTCATCATGCGGCTTGTTAAAAATATCTTGTAAAATATAAACCACAAAATCCATTGTCGTATAGTGGTCATTATGGAGTAAGACACGATATAATTTGGGATGTTTAACTACATCCTCATCTTTGACTTGACTGTCTTGCTTTGTCCCCGCAGATAACATACATTTAACTCTTATATATACTTATTATAAATTATATAATGATTTTTTAATATAAAAATTTAATTAAATTAATATTAATTATTTTTATTTTGCCAGAAATACATTCAGATATAATAAAGAAAAGCGTTATTGCATAAATCAACACAGAGTATGTGAAATCACTGGCTCTGTGGTTTATTATACAACAAAGCCCAATCACCACGGCATTAAATGCAGAGTGCCCAGGACGCTTAGCC
>DAOOVZ010000260.1:0-3289 GCA_035370665.1 Candidatus Hydrogenedens sp. | reverse complement strand
TTAAAATTTAGAGATAATAAAAAAAGTATTTTGAATAATGATTGAGGTAAAGATTTATTCGGTATTGATTTGAATCTGTTCTATTTCTTTATTTAATTTTTCTTCTAATTGTTCCAGAGCGCGGATTGCAATTTCCAGAGAATTTTTTTGTCGTTCCGTTATGGTTCCTAATTGTTCTTGTGTAATTAAGAAAAGTATATTTTTTATTGTTGTAATATAGGAATACATCTTGGCTATGTGATAACGGGAAAAACCTAATTGGAAATCCTTTATCAAACTCATTTTGTTATCAATTTCTTCTTTCCGCTTATGGAGTAAGGATGAAATTTCTTCCAATCGTTTATGTTCTCGTCTATCAATCATAATTCCAAGGTATCGTTTTCTCTGATTTTGATAAAAAGTCTGGACAATAAAATCCACAGGTATTTCTTCTCCCGTTGAGGTAAGTGCTAGTGCACTAAATTGTAAATTATCCCTAGACTTTAAGGAAAGGAAGTATTCTCCTAATAAAGTATCGTCAAATAAAAGACTACGTATCCGTTGTCCAATAAGTTCTTTAGGATTTGTTTCTAAAAGTTTGTAAGCATAAGCATTTGCGTCAACAATGATTTCTTGTTCATCAAAAATTAAGATTGCACTTTCGATACTGTCGAGGATTGATTTTATAAGTCCTTGTGTAAATAAAAGTTCTTGTTCCCGATGATAAAGTTCTCCACGAATTGAATTGATATAATTGAGTAAAAGGTGAGCAAAAATACCACAGATTAAAATTATAAAACTTTTCCATAGTAAATAATAAGTGGCAAATTGAACCCCTTCCCACAGCCATATCCCAATAATTGTAAAATTTAAAACAATCAATGAAATTAATGAAACGAGAAAAGGTCGAGGTCTTTTCTGTGCATAAATTAAATGTCCAAAAATAAGAACAGGATAGAAAAGTATTAATGGACTGTATTCTTTCTCTGTCGCAATGACTGCCACAGTAATAGAAATAAGATGTAGGAAAAAATTGACTGGATTGGTAAAAAGGCTATATTGCTTAAAATAAAATACGAGGTGGGTAAAAAAAATGTGGGATAAGATACATATCAAAAAAATGGGGAGAAAATAGGCTTGTGAGAAAGACTCAATAATATAAAAGACAAGGACTACAATCAGGGTAAGATACCTTAAGAACAAAGCCAAACTTTCAGTCGAGATAATAATTTTCACATAAAATTCGTTTGGAACTTGTTCTAATGTCGTTTCTCTTGTCCAGAACTTAATAATCTTTTTTAAATCTGCTGGAAACATCAAAATAAATAGTAAAACTCATTTTAAATTTTAATAATATCCTAAAAATACTTTTGCAGATACATATCATTACACAAAACCAAAAGTATTTTAAACAATATGGAAATATTAATACCTACACATACAGATAATTTTCAAACTATTCTTTATGTTATTATAAATAGATATATATTAATTTCACAATATTCTTTTCGAACAGCAATGATTTAGATATCATATACACATTTGGAAATGTTCAGAATGAGGTGGTAAAATTGAAAATAGGAGGCAATAATGAGAACAAGAGAATTAATCAAACAAATTCAAAAATTAAACGACTCAAAAGTAATAACATATATTACTGGCGATAGGCAGCCAATTAGTTCAATAATAGCTGAGGATGCGGTAAGACCTTTGTATGAACATTTACTTTCTATCAAAAATAATAGAAAGATAGATTTGATTCTATATAGTAGAGGCGGAGATGTGAGTGTTCCGTGGCGTATAGTTTCTATGTTTAGAGAATTTTGTGACGAACTTTCGGTTTTAGTGCCTTACAAAGCTCATAGCGCTGCTACACTGATTTCATTAGGCACAGATAAAATAATCATGGGAAGGAAGGCAGAATTAAGCCCGATAGACCCTACTTTAAGGAAAATGGTAATAGGTGAAATTGCAGGTCCCCCACAAGAGATTAGTGTTGAAGATGTAAACTCATATATTTCTTTTGTAAAGGAAAGAGCAAATATTAATGACCAATTAGCAGTTGCACAAATGGTTTCTATTTTAGCCAATCATTTATCTCCACTTACTTTAGGAAGTGTAAATCGTCAGAATTCACATATTAGATTAGTGGCAAGGAAGTTATTAACTTCGCGAAAAGAGAAGATTGATGAGGCGAAAATAAACTCAATTATAGAAACATTGACAGAGAAAATTTATTCTCATGGTCATGCTATTGGTAGGAAAGAGGCACAAGAAATCGGACTACCTATTGAAATACCAGAAGAACTATTAGAGAGTTCTTTATGGGACCTTTACTTAGAATATGAAGAGTTTTTAAAGTTAAACGAGCCATTAGACCCATTAGTTGAATTAGGCGATAAAGAAGAACAACATTTAGAAGGGATTCCACTCACTATCATAGAAAGTGAAAATAAAACCCATGTGTTTACCACAAGAATTGATTTTAAAAGGAAAAGGCAAATGCCCTCTACTCCACAAATCAATATTAACCTGGGGCTAAGTTTGCCACCTGACATTAAACCAAACGAAATTTCTCAGCAATCTCAGCAGATACTGCAACAAATAACCAATCAGATTGCCCAGAAAATTCCATCACTTGTTCAACAAGAAATCTTAAAGCAGGCTCCGGAAGTCGGCGTAGTTACAAGAGTATATGGTGGTAGATGGCAAGAATATAGTCAAGAATATAGTTAGGAGATTAAGATATGAAAGAGTCAGAGGTAAAAGTTAATGTTAATGTTAAAATCATACCATTTGGTCATATAACTATTGAAATAGAAGGACATGAGGAAGAAAAAAAGGAAGAGGAAAAGGAATTGCCTGTTTATCTCGAACCAAAAACAACTAATCCACAATTAATTGAAATTACCTTTGATGGAGAAAATTATTCTGTGCCTAAGACTACAGGCGGTTTCTTTTAAAACATTTTGTTTTTATATTCTGAGTGAGGTTCTGTAAAGAGATAGTTGTGTTTAGATAACCGAATTGAGGAAGCGAACCTTTTAATTTTGCTAAAAAAGGGTCATTAAGAGGGATGCCGCGGAATTACAACCGGTAGAGAGAATAAAGCATCAGAAATGCCAAAGATAAATGATTTTGTATACCCTTTGTTATTTGTCATTTTAAGAAAAACAAAAAATCTTAATCAATTATTACCTCAACTTATTTTTTTGTTGTTTCAAAAGACTGGACAGGCAAGTAGTGCTTCCATAGTATTTCGGGTAAATGGTAGTGGTATACTAAACGATATATGTTTATTTCACTGGGT
>DAOOVZ010000259.1:0-3291 GCA_035370665.1 Candidatus Hydrogenedens sp. | reverse complement strand
AATACTCCACCTCGAAAAACCTACTTTTGATGATACATGTTCCTATTTGACTCGATTATTCCAAAAAATAGGTAAGAGGCATGTCCCAATCAAAATATTCCAGCAATTACCAGATAAAATGAGAGAAACCAATTTCTCAGGGGTTTTAATTTACAATGACGAGGAAATATTAGATTGGATACCTGAAAAAGAGTGTGAAGATATATTCGGAGTAGCCATTGACCTTGGCACTACCTCAATTGGGATAGAATTAGTAAATTTGTCCTCAGGAGAAAGTATATGCACTCTGTCTGAACTCAATCCACAAGTATTATACGGTGATGATGTCATAAGCAGAATTTCTTATGTTACTCAGAGTGAAGATAACTTAAAGACTATACAGAAAAAAGTTATAACAGGAATTAACAATATTATAGAGCGATTGATTGACGATGCAGGGATAAAAAAACAATTTATTTATGACGGTGTCATAGCAGGCAATACAACTATGCTACATTTATTGCTTGGGGTAAATCCTAAATCTCTGGGAGAGTGTCCATTTGTCCCTGTTTTTGATACATCAATAAAAGTGTTCGCAGAGGAATTGGGCATTAATATACATTCCACCGGACAAATCTATATTCTTCCATCAATTGGAGGTTTTATTGGTGGAGATATTATCGCAGGATTAATTGCACTTAATCTGTTTAACAAAAAAGAGCCATTTTTGTTTATTGATTTGGGCACAAATGGTGAGATTGTTTTAGGAAATCATGAACAAATTTTAGCAGCCTCTACCGCAGTGGGTCCTGCCTTTGAAGGTGCACGGATAGAATGTGGAATGAGAGCCGCAACAGGTGCAATTGAACATATAATTTATGACGGAGAAGATATAAAAATACAGGCGATAGATAATGTAGAACCTATCGGACTATGTGGCAGTGCCATGATAGATTTATTAGCAATCCTACTCCAATTGGGCATAGTTGATATTACAGGAAGAATGCTATCAAAAGAAAACATTTCATCAAATATCCCGCAAAAGATAAGAGAGAGAATAAAGAACCGCAATTCAGAAGTGATTTTTGAAGTATTTAATAATGAAAATGAAGGTAGAAAAATATTTCTTTCAGCAAAAGATGTGCGACAACTTCAATTAGCATGTGCAGCAATAAAATGTGGAATAAAATTATTAACTGATGCTGCAAAGATTAAAATGAGTGCTATTGAAAATATTTATATTGCTGGCACTTTTGGTTATCACTTAGATAAAAAAAGTTTGAAGTCTATAGGAATAATTCCTTATGAAATAAATGATGAAAAGATACATTTTGTTGGAAATACGAGTTTAGCCGGTGCGAAATGTGCACTACTGAATAAAGATGTCCGAAATATTTCAGAACAACTTGCAAGAAGTATAAAACATATTGACTTATCCACTATCCCTACATTTGAAGAAGAATTTGCCATGTCAACCTACTTCCCTGAACAAAGTCAAAAGACAAACGACTAATTAAAAAACTGAACAATTTTGTTAAATCCTTCCTGAAAAATCTTTTCTTCAGCGAGTAAACTCAAAATTAAATGATTTCCCTCAGGAAAACGGAACATAGAACCCGGGTGAACATATACTCCTGTTTTCATTAGCAAATTACACACAACTTCTTCTTCATCTAACGAATTATCATTAATTTTCAGAACAAGATACCAGCCCCCTTCTGGAATATATGGTGTAAGCACAGAAGAATCACTTATTTTATTCTTTGCAAACTCTAAATTATGAAGTATTCTTGTCTGAACCTCTTGTTGGATAATGTCTTTATAATTAAATAAATCAGGCAATGCAATTTGAACAGGTGTATTTACAGACAAATAAGTATCTGCGATAATTTCCAGAGCCTCATACATCTCTCGTTTTATTGCATCTGGGCAGGAGCAGATAATCCATCCTAACTTCATTTGTGGCAAAGCAAGAGTTTTAGATATTCCGTTGAGGGTAAAAATTGGGATTTTTGGAGAATTTAAAAGTTGTGGGGTCTTATTTGAAAACAAGTAGTCTCTAAACACTTCATCAATAATAATGGCAAGATTATAGTTTTCCGCAACAGAAATTAAGGCTTCTATTTCTCCCGTAGATAAAATATTTCCTGTCGGATTATTTGGCTGAATAAACAATAACACCTTTGTCCTTTTACCAATCTGATTTATTATTTGCTCAATTGAGAAATGCCATCTATTCCCTGTTTCTACAAGATAATATGGAATAACTTCAACCGATTCTAATGTTGCTATAAAATCCAGCAATGGATAGGATGGTGCAGGGATTAATATTTCATCTCTGGGATTGCATAACAATTTAATTAAATAGGAGTAAGATTCAGATGTTCCGGAGGTAAGGAAAATATCATCTGGCGAAACTGAAAAGCCTTGTGAAAAGTAATAGTCAGAAATTGCCTTCCGAGCAGAATACAAACCTTTTGGAATAGGGTCATAAGATAGACACTTATTATTATTAAAAGTTGATAATATTTCCTCAGCAGGGTATATAATATTAGCGTGTGTTGGATTGGAAATAGTCAGGTCGAACAACTCTTTATGAGTAGAAACATATTCTTTGTATAATTTTGCTAAACGATTGACTTCACCAGACAACTCATAATTACTAAAACGCTTTGATAAAAACATTTATAATTCCTTAATTTTAAGGATAAATGATTAAACTAAATTTTGTTTATAAAATAAGATTGTAAGATATTTAATAGATTGGAGTTCAAAAGAATGAGCAAAATAATCCCAAAACTTGCAGGAACCTGTGTATTATGGAGGAAGAATAATGAAGGCGAAGTTGAAGTTCTCGTAATTCGCAGAAGTAAAATGATGAAATTTTTACCCGGGCAATACGCCTTTCCCGGTGGGAGAGTTGAAGAAAGTGATGAAAAATGTGAGGTGCATGGTTCAACAAACGAGAAAGAGAAGAGTGCTTTGATTGGGGCTATCCGTGAAACACTTGAAGAAACAGGATATTTCCCATTCAATATAAAAGACAATAATGAATTAAAAACAATTTGGGATAAATTGCACAACAAAAAAATAGATTTCTATGAAATTCAGAAGTTGCTATCAATAGAGGTTAATATAGAGGATTATCCATTTTCAGGACCATGGATAACACCGCCAGGCTTAACGCAACGATTTGAAACATATTTTTTCTTTATAGAATGGAAACCTACATATCCTCATATCGAGAATATAAAAAATGACGAGGTTGATTTAATCCGATGGGACACACCCAGACAAATTCTTAGCGACTGG
>DAOOVZ010000258.1:0-3320 GCA_035370665.1 Candidatus Hydrogenedens sp. | reverse complement strand
CCTCCTGAATATTTAGAACAAACAGGCAATTTTCTTACCACATTGGTAAATCGTTTCGTTGAATTTTGGAATGGGATATTTGAAGTATTAGGATTGGGGATTAGAGTTCTGCCCTGGGAATAGAAATATCTCAAAAGAAAAAGGCTTGCAAAAAGCAATAACCTTATTATGGATATGTGATTACTTTACACTCTTTTTTTAGAATAAACTATATTTATTAAAAAAATCGAATTGACAATATTACCTCATTACCCCCCTTATTTTGGCTGACAATACAAATAAATAAATTATGTTTTCCTGGATTAAGAGTGAGATAATATTTCATATTTGGGAAAATAGAGAGAGTGCATTGTTTTCACATACATAATCACTTAAGTATTAGAGGTTTTCCAACATGATGAAAAATAAGGCAGACCCAATTTGGGCAAGGATTAGAAGAGAAGCACAGGATGGAATGCAAAAGGAACCACTATTAGCAAGTTTTTTATCTTCAACTATTCTGTCGCATAAGACTCTGGAAGATGTCTTAAGTTTTCATTTGGCAGGAAAATTGGAAAGTATTACACTACCCGCGGTGAGTTTGCGTGAATTGTTTGATGAGGCTTTTGCAAACGATGCTGGAATAGGTGAAGCAATTCGCACTGATTTAATTGCTGTTCATGACCGAGACCCAGCCTGTCGTATGTTTTGTCAGCCACTTCTTTATTTCAAAGGTTTTCAAGCATTACAATCCTATCGGGTTGCTCACTACTATTGGAATCGAGAGAGGTATCATCTTGCTCTGTTTTTGCAAAGTCGAATGTCAGAGGTATTTGGTATTGATATACATCCTGCTGCGAGAATAGGCAAAGGGATACTTATTGACCACGGCACAGGCGTTGTTATTGGAGAAACCGCTGCTATTGGAAATAATGTTTCATTGTTGCATGAGGTAACATTAGGAGGAACAGGCAAAGTTCGTGGAGATAGACATCCAAAGATTGGTGATGGCGTGTTGATTGCTGCGGGTGCAAAAATTCTGGGAAATATCCACATTGGAGAAGGTTCAAAGATAGCAGCATGTGCAGTAGTATTGCGGGATATTCCACCTCATACTACTGTGGCAGGTGTTCCTGCTAAACCTATTGGACCTACTTCCGAAGAAGCACCAGCACTTGTTATGGACCAGTTTTTTTCCAATGGTGAGGGACTTTAAGGAGGGAGTATCTGCATATCTAATAAGTCCTGCGTTAACCATTCAGCAAGATATTTATAAATAATTGGTTTAGGATGTCCATCTGAAAATTTATGCTCATTGTTCTCTTCAAGTTTCTTCAACATTTCTTTTTTTGATTCATATTTAAAATAGTCGAGGACAATAAATTCCTTTTTGTTAAGCAGGTAACCATAAAGTTCCGGAACTATATCAGTAGAACCAGGATAAAACAATACGACAAAATGAACCTCTGAAAAATGTTTAGATATATTAATTTTAGTGTTTAATAATACTTGCTATAATAATTCATAATGCTTGTAAGTAAATTTGGGGGGATAATCTATTCCAAATTGATTAAATAAGATAGAAAGTAATGTAGATTTGTAAAGGGTATTAGCGAAAAAACATGAGAATGGCTTTGTTTCATTAAAATTTCCTAATATATGAAGTTTATTATCTATTAATTCTATATGAGGTAAATTATTTCCCCATTTACCTAAAATGGACCAGTCACCGATTAGCCTTTTCAAATGATCTGATATAAAAGTATAAACAACTACAGTCGGCATGTTCTCTATATCATCTGCAAAATTTGGATTTAAAGTCATAAGATACATTTCTTGCGGAGAACCCCCGGGCATACCGTAATTATAGACTTGACAATAAGGATTTAATTTTGCAAATTGTGATGGAAATGTCTCATTGTCATTGACTCCTGTACCAAAGGTAAACGAACAACCCATAAATAAAAAGTTCATTTTTTTTTCTACATCATTTTCTTGATTTGTATTTCTTCTTCCCTTCTTATCAATTGAATAAGTGTAATTTATTGGCGGCAACTTTCCTTTTTTTATTACCGCAGTTCCTCTTATACCCGGATTCAATGTTTTTTGCTTTTCTTTTGTATATATATTGACAGGTGGGTCTTCTTGAATACTTATTTTGAAATTTCTTTCATATATAGGTCTTGAGATAAGTTCTAAAATAAAAAAGATAGAAATTAAAAGTATACAACCAAATAAAAAAGCGAGTAGATTGTAAAATAATCTTTTCATTTATTTTTTATGTTTAATTTTCAGTTTTAATTTTCTTTTAATGTATTATTGAATAGAGAGGTTTTTCTATTGCAAATAGAAATAGTAATGAAATGTTTGAGAAATAGTAAAATTCTATATTTTAAATGCTTCGTGGTCACCTTTACCTTTAATTGAATCGAGTCGTGGAACGGAGTATGTGCCCATTAGGAGTTGGTCGAGGGTACTACGGTCGGTTACAGAATCCCTGGCATTTTCAAGAGTAATAAGTCCCTGTTTATACATTTTATATATGTATTGCTCAAAGATAAACGAATGAGATACGGTTTGTTGCATTCCTATGCGGATAAGGTCAGTGTCTCCACTGAGGATTCCATCAGTTATGGCTTTAATATCATTATACATAATTTCAAGGGCAGGAAGTCGTCCACCAGATACACGGGGAATGAGTCGCTGGCATATAATACATTTTATACAGTCGCGTAATTGCAGTCTGACGAGGTCGCGTTCTGATGGGTCAAAGAAACTGACAATGCGATTGACTACTTCTGAAGCCGTATTGGAATGTAGTGTGCTAATAACGAGATGCCCCGTAGCGGCGGCATTAATAGCAGAACGAATTGTATCAGAGTCACGCATTTCACCTATCACAATTACATCAGGGTCGTGTCGAAGTGCCCCAGTAACGGCATTGTTGAAGGTTAATACATCATCGCCCATGCCTCTTTGTGATACTATTGATTTTTTGTTGACATGAACATATTCAATTGGATTTTCGATAGTAAGAATATGGTAAGATTTATGACTATTAATCCAATCTATAATCGCGGCTACAGTTGTTGTTTTCCCACTGCCTGTCATACCTGTAATTAGGACAAGTCCATGATTTATATCCGCAATTTCTAACATGGTATTTTTGGGAATATTTAATTCTTCAAAAGAGGGAATCTTTTCAGGTAGAAAACGGAAAGTGCAGTGAGGTGCACCACTTTTATAAAAGGCAGAAACACGAGAATAACCAATTCCTGCCTGATGGTAATTAAAACTTGTCTGGCTCTCTTTCTCAAATTCTGGCAAATATCGGTCTGGAA
>DAOOVZ010000257.1:0-3337 GCA_035370665.1 Candidatus Hydrogenedens sp. | reverse complement strand
ATAATAAAACATGGCTTGAAACTCCTCTGTTGATTAGGGTTTTTAGATAGTATCTCATCTATCTACATCAAAAGTTTCAAGCCATCTACTAATCTTTTAGCGGATAACAGTGAATTAAATTAATAAATTTAATACATAGGAGATAAATAGATGAGTATTTATGTCAAAAATAAGTGGTATTTTTTGTTTGTTATTATTTTTTTTTGCAATGTATTTTCAATCCAATCTATGGCTCAGGAGGAAATTAATGCGATTATCGCCTACTCTGATGGGACAGTTATAAAATTAACAGAAAAAAATCGCGATATTATTTTAGGAGATAAAAGTTCGCAAACGAAGGATTCCTTTTCTGCTTACGGAGTAAATTTTAATATCAATTATCAGGATGTTGATACAGGTTTTAATGACCCAACCTTAGGTCCGCAGAGAAAAGCGACTTTACAAAGTGCACTGGAATATGTTGCAAATGTATTAAATGTGCCCGGAGGTGTAGTAGATATAAATATTTCTTCTGTTTATCTGGAAGGTCAATATTTGGCAAGTGCAGGTCCTATTGTTGCCTGGTATAATCCCATAACTCCCGGAATCAATAATGGCTGCGTTTTTCAACATTTAATGAATGGCTCTGTTGACCCTGATGGTCCAGATTACCCTGATATGCAATTAACTGTAAATTGGAATTACACTTACAATTTTGGTACAGGAGACCCAGGACCCAGCGATGTTGATTTATTAAGCGTGCTTATTCATGAGATTACTCATGGCCTTGGATTTTTAAAAGCAATTGCCTATAACAATTCCGAATGTAGTGGTGGCACAAAACCAAATGGAACAGGTTGGACAGGTGCGCAACCAGATATTTATACAGCGTTTGATACCTTTCTAATAACAGGCAATAATAACTATTTTATAAACTCATCTTATTATTATATAGGTCAGGATAATTATTTTTTGGGATTAGATAATGGTGTTTATTGTTCTGCACCAGAAGCGACAAGTTTATGGGGAACAATGCCGAGAATCTATACCCCCTCGCCTTTTCAATGTGGGAGCAGTATTAGTCATTGGAATAATTTAGGAGGCGTTATGGACCCGAGTATTTATTATGGAGCAAAGAAGCGTGAGTATTTACCTTTTGAAATAGCCCTTTTGCGAGATATTGGATATGTCAATGCTGGTGAACCTTCTTCAGAAGGTGAGGGAATAGCAGAGGGTGAAGGTGTAACAGAAGGAGAAGGGACAGCAGAGGGCGAAGGTGTAATAGAAGGAGAAGGGATAGGTGAAGGGACAGCAGATGGTGAGGGTATGCCTGAAGTGATACAAATAAATAGTATAGAAGAATTACAGAAAATAGGAAATGACCCGTTGTATCCGTTAAATTGGAAATATGAACTTACACACGATATTGATGCAAGTGATACAATCAACTGGAATGACGGAGCAGGCTTCAAACCAATAGGAACGCAGGCTGAACCATTTATTGGTTTTCTCGATGGGAAAGGGTATAAGATTATCAATTTGTATATTAATCGCCCGGATATGAACTATGTTGGACTGATTGGATATTTGGGAGATGGTTCTTTTGATGGTAAGGTCTGGAATTTAACCCTGGAAAATTATTGTATTGTAGGTAAGGAATATGTTGGAGGTTTAGTTGGAAGGAATTATTACTTTTCTTCTATAAAGAATTGTTCTACTTCAGGCTTTTTATGGGGAAATTATATGGTAGGTGGATTGGTCGGAGAGAATTTTTTAGGGATAATATCAAATAACCATAATTCTGGTTCTATATGTGGTGTTTCGTATGTAGGTGGCATAGTTGGAACAAATAGTTTTGGGACCCTGGAAAATAGTTCCGGTTCTGGTCCTGTGTGGGGTTTTTATTATGTCGGTGGTTTAGCAGGGGCTAGTGGTGATGCAACAGTAAACCAATGTTATAGCACTGCGTCTGTATGGGGTTCTGGATATTCGGTTGGTGGCTTAATAGGGGAAATTAATAATTCATCTGGAGATGTAAGTAATTCTTATAGCACAGGCTATGTATTAGGTGGTGCGAGTACTGGAGGTTTAGTAGGTCGGAACTCCGGTTCCTTGCTTAATTGTTATAGCATAAGTTCGACAGGTGGGTATAATTATATTGGTGGATTAGTAGGAAATAATACTGGAACAATAAGTAAATGCTATAGTGCAGGCGCAGTTTCGGGTTCTGTGTCAGTTGGTGGTTTGGTAGGTAAGAATACAGCCACCGTTGATAGCAGTTACTGGGATAAGGATGCCTCTGGGCAAGCATCGTCAAGTGGAGGGACAGGCAAAACAACAGCAGAAATGAAACAGCAAGTTACTTATGCAGGTTGGGATTTTACCAATATATGGACCATAGAAGAAGGTATTAGTTATCCATATTTAATAGGATTAGGCACTACACAGCCAAACACTCCTCCTTTTGTCGAAATACAAGAAATCTGGACTTTAGAAGAATTAAGTAAGATAGGATTACACCCTGCATATCCCTGGTGGGGCGAATATGAATTAAAGACAGATATAGACACAAGTGAGACGATAGATTGGGATGATGGGAAAGGATTTACACCCTTAATGTTAACAGGCAAGTTTCATGGCAATGGTCATGTAATTCGGAATATATACATCAATCGCTCAGCAGACAAATATGTAGGGGTATTAGGTCGAGTAGGTATTGGCGGTGAAATAAATGATTTGGGGATAGAAGACTGTTCCATTGTAGCAAATGAATATGTGGGTGGTTTAATTGGAATTAATTATGGAGCAGTGAATAACTGTTATGCCACAGGTTCCGTCAAAGGATATAAGTCTGTTGGTGGTCTGATTGGCTCTACTTTTTATAACACAATAAATAATTGCTATAGCACAAGCTCTGTCGAGGGAACAAATATAAATATCGGCGGTTTCTCTGGCTATAATAGTGGCACAATAAACAGATGTTATAGCATTGGCTATGTGACAGGTCCTTCTTCAAGTGGTGGATTCCTGGAAAGCAATATTGGGACAGTAAATAGTTGCTATTGGGACAAATTGACTTCAGGCCGTTCCTCCTCATCAGGAGGCACAGGTAAAACAACAGTAGAAATGAAACGACAAACAACTTATGTGGGCTGGGACTTTGTTAATACCTGGAATATAGTTGAAAACTGCACTTATCCCTTCCTTACAACATTTGACTATACAGAAATTAGCCCAGAACTAACAATAATAGGAGAATCTGAGATTACAACTCAGTGCGGAACAGAATATATAGATGCAGGAGCAACTGCTTGCGATATTCCAGATGGAGATTTAACAAATCAGATTCAGGTAGTCA
>DAOOVZ010000256.1:0-3377 GCA_035370665.1 Candidatus Hydrogenedens sp. | reverse complement strand
CAGGGTGCAAATAGATGTTTTTTACAAGATTGGCGAAACTGACGCATGGTTGGATTGTTCCAGAGTTGTTTAAGTGTTGAGTCTTTGATATTTCCAACTTTGCGTATCCAGCAAGGATAAACATCACCCGTTCTGCCAATGAAGAGTGTGTTCCATGCGTTTCGGCACTCAAAATTGGATAAATCAATTCCTGTGGTGTAATAGTCAATGACAGATGACAAAGGCATTCGTGGAAGCCGCAATTGGACACCCCATTTTGCGGACTCTTCTATGGTTTTTGTGAGAGATTGGGCAAGTGTATCTTTATTAATTTTTGGATAGTTAATTTGCTCAGGTTTATACACAGAAGGGTCTACTTTACCAAGTTCGGGAAGTTCAAGTGCTCGAATTTCAGTTACTAAATTTAAGACATCTGCACCTAATTCTTTAACTAATGCAGGCATTTGAGGTAGGATATTTACATTATCCTGTTGTATAACTGTGGTAATATGTATTAACGGGCATTTTTTATTTGCTTTCTCCCGATATTCCTGGATTAGTTTTATCCCTTTGGTAGTTCTTTCAAATGCCCCTTTCATTTTGCGTATTTCATCATGTTTTTCGCCGGGTGCTTCAATTGAAGTTCCTATAACATTGAAGCCTTTACCACCCAATCTTTTTGGAGCCAACTCTACTAATTTGTTTGCAATCTCTTCAGTAATCATAGTGCCGTTAGAGATAAGATGTGTTCGTGCATGCTGGCTTGCATAATCAAACAATTCCATAAAATCTTTGCGGATAAGAGGTTCTCCTCCAGTGAAGGTGATTAAACTCCATGATTGCATCTGTGAGATAACATTTTTCCATTCTTCTGTGGATAATTCACCTTCCATCTGTTCTTTTATTGGCACATTTTCTAACCAATCTAAGTATTGGCACATTTTGCAACGCAGATTGCAACGCCGTGTAAGTTCTATATAGTAATGCCATGCAGGAAAGGCATATCCGTTTTGGGAAAAATGATAAGGAACGAAACTATATAGGCGTTGCAAAATATCGTAAAGATACTCAATACCCCAGTGTAGAATGGAATGTTTAGATTTCATAATCATTCCTCATTATTAAAAGAACAAAGCAATATCCAATATTATTTCACAGTTAACTAATAGATAATGTTTAAATTGAAAAAATTCTTTTCGTGTTTTGATTTGTTGCATTGATTATTTTTGATATATCAGTCTTTTTTATTTCTGAAACTTTTTCAGCAGTATACATAACATATTCGGGGATACATCGTTTTCCACGGACAGGTTGAGGTGCTAAATAGGGAGAATCCGTTTCAATAAGCAAAGAGTCCAGAGGAACAAGTTGTGCACTTTTTTGGAGGTCTACTGCTTTGGGATATGTAATATTCCCTGCGAATGAGATAAAGCAATGAAGGTTCAAAAAGGGTTCAACCATATCAATTTTGCCCCCGTAACAATGAAGGACAATGGCAGGAATAGATTGGTAATAGTCTTTAAGTATCTCATAGGCATCCTTTTCTGCATTTCTGCAATGAATAATAATAGGAAATTTGTGTTTAAGAGCAAATTCAATTTGTTTTATCATTGCTTTTCTCTGGATTTCTTTTGGAACTTCACAATGATAGTAATCTAATCCGATTTCGCCTATTGCACAGATAGAATTATTATCAAAGAATTCATTCAATTTTTCTAAATTTTTGGTAGTCACTTGTTCCGAATAATAAGGGTGGAAACCAACTGCATACTTTATTTTTTTATGCTTTATCAGAGAATTTGGAGGTATATTCATAGGTTCTTCTATGATGATAATTAGTCCCTCTAATTTTTTTAATGAGGATAGGATTATTTCTTGTCTGTCAGAATTGAATTTTTCATCAAAGAGATGGCAATGGCTATCTATAGGTTCCAACAGTGTATTATTTTCTATTTGCATAGGCTGGTCAATTAAAGTTTAGAGGTCATTATTTTGTCCAAAAGAGGTATCTTCTTCCATCTTTTTTAACAGTTCAATATCTTCCTCGGCTAATTCCTCTTCTGCAACAATTTCTTCTTCTTTATGTAATTTTAACTGTGGATACATTTCGTTTTCATACGCTAAACAACACAATAATTTGCCACATTGACCACTTATCTTTGATGGGTTCAATGATATGTTTTGTCTTTTTGCCATACGCATTGATATAGGCAAGAAATGTTCAAGCCATCTGGCACAGCAAAGTTGTAATCCACAAGAGCCTATCCCACCAACGAGTTTTGCCTGGTCCCTAATAGGAATATGACGCAATTCAATTCGCGTTCGAAATTCCTGTGCCAAATCTTTAACCAGTTCACGGAAATCTACTCGACGGTCTGCTGTAAAATAGAAAGTAAGTCTATGTTTGTCAAATGTATACTCAGCGTCTACCAATCGCATAGGTAATTGGTGTTTGGCGATATATTTCTGACATGTTTCAAGTGCTTTTTCTTCCTCTACTACCAGTTCTTTAAGGTTTTTTTGGTCGTTATTATGTGCACGACGGATAATTTTGTGAGGGCATTGTCTTTCCATCTCAGTGGAACAGGGCTCTGGTGGTAGGACACAAATACCCCATTCCTGTCCTCGGTCAGTCTGGACTATACAAGGGTCATCTCTCTTAATAATAATTTGTTCTGAACAGAGAACATTTAATACCCTTCTTGGTTTTCTTAACCGTATTTTTGACATATTCATCATATATATTTACCTTTTTTCAATTGATTTTAGGAGATAATACAAAAAACAAATCACGAACTACCTTTTCATGACTAATATTCCTTGCAAGATAGGACTGAACTTTCTCAATAAAGTCAAGTCCTGCTTCTGCCTTACTTTGATTCCATGCTGAAAAAGATGAAACCATTTCGGGAAAGTAAAGTATATCAGATTTCTGAGTATTCATGTAGACAAGTATATCTCTCAAAAAACAAGTAATTAAATATAAACATGAGTCAAACTCATTTACAACCTGTGCCTCAATCTCTGCGTTTATTTGCTGTTGAAGTGCATTTTGCTCTGCTGGGGTTAAATCTTTTTTATCAATGTTTTCTGATTTAGTGATTTCGGTTTGTATTTTTTTACGAACTGCTCCAAGAAATTGTTCAAATTCGTCTGTCAGGACAAGTGGGTCTCTACCTTCTGCGAGTTGCTCAAATAGTCCCATCATTAATGTACGTTTGTCTGAATCTAAAATTTCTAATGCTTTAGAAATTTGTCCTTGTGATAATAGCGCAATGAGTTTTGCTTTATCTTCCGACATTTCTTTTATTCTCATGAGTATCTGAGATACAGTATTAAAACGGAGCCTTTGAAATCGAATCGGCTGACAACGAGAACGAATCGTAGGTAGTATCATT
>DAOOVZ010000255.1:0-3416 GCA_035370665.1 Candidatus Hydrogenedens sp. | reverse complement strand
CCAGCCTGCTTCTATACCTGCAGGCTGAATAGCATTTGTGGGGCATGCACGCATACATGCTCCACACTGGATACAATGTTGTAAGAATTCCCGTTCAACTCTTGAACCCGGTGGACGAATAAGTGTGTCAGGAAAAGGCTGTCCCTGCTTTGCTTGAGGCACGACTCTGAATCCAAGTAATCCCACAATGCCAGTTGCCATAGCAGTTAATACGGTTCTGCGGGGATAATCAATTTTACCTGTTTTTATTTTAGTTTTTCCGGGTAATTGAAACTGAAACGAGAGAGAATTTGATTTGCAAGTTGCAATGCAGTCCCAGCATACGAAGCATTCGGTTGGTAGCCAATTTCCGCGTTGCTCAGGTTGTGCACCTGCGGGACATGCCTTACTGCATAGACGGCAATTTGTGCATGTATTTTCGTCATTGGAAAGTCGCAATATTGGCTTTAACGAGAGGATACCCAAAAAGCCACCCAGAGGACATATATATCGGCACCAAAAACGAGGTCGAACAAAGTTGAGTCCTGTTATTAATATTAGTGTAAAAGCGATGATTGTTCCTTCCGTATAGAAGGTCTTCTGGCTTATCTTTGAGATATGTGTGCGAAATTGTTGGTAAATGGGTTCGGTTATACTTGTAAGATGGAAGCCGAATATTTTTGGGTCTTCATTATAAATAGCATTGCTTGTGTCCTCTATGGCTATATGGAAAGCAGGGAAAACGCTTGTAGATAGTGCCCGATAGAAGAATGAAAATGGGTCAAATATTCCGAACCAGTGCCCACCAAATAGGCTCATTCCCAGCATGGCAAATAGAATAAAGTATTTAACGCGATGTGCAGGTGTCCGTGATTGAGATTCCTTTTTACGATTTCGTTTTCGTGCTAACCATGAGAAGAAGGTGTGATATGCACCAAACGGACAGAACCATCCACAAAATACCCTGCCCAATAATAGAGTTGCCACTACTGTAATTAAACAGAGGAATGACAGACCGGCTATGGTCCATGTGGATAGGAATGTAAGCAGGAAAATTAAAGGGTCAAGATGGAAAAATATTTTGTATGATTCAGGAGATTCCCCTTCTTCAAGGAAATGTAATTCCCATGCGAGGCAGATGAATAAGACGAAAAAGATAATTTGAGACAGACGCCTTATCCATTGCATCAATGAACGGGGCTTTTTAAATTTCATGATTCTTATACTAATATTTCTTGATACTTTAACTTATTCTTGTAATCCATCTGTCCCAGACCTGCCTCGAAGCCTTTTTTCACTGTTCCAATTTTATTTGGGTCATAATTTAGAATTTCACAGCCGAATGTATCCAGTGCAACAATGTCCACAGACGCTGCGACTATATTGAGTCTCTTTACATCCTTTAGGTCTCCGCCGGTGGGTCCATTTGCGGTAAGGACACGAATAGCGTCAAGTATGGTGATTTTTGGCTTCATATAGGCGGTTATGTCTTTTATGCAGGTTGGTAAGTCCTGATGAAACATTCTACGGTTCTCAACCACGCCCATATAATTTTTCATTCCAAGGGTTACAGTCGCTTCGCCATGATGTTTGGCTATGGGCACATTTAGAATAATATCTGACTCTATCATTTCTGGATACAAAGGTATCTTTTTCAGTCGTTCACCATTTATTTCTGTTTCCTTGAAACGGCTACGGTCAACATAAACAAGTTCCGCACCTGCTTCTTTAACTACTGCTCCGATTCCACTTGTTATATAAGTTTTTTTAGAGTCATGGCATGGATTGTCACCAACTTTTACTGTCTTGGCGCCTGCATTAAAGCAGAGTTCAATTAGGGTTCTGAGCAAATCTGGATTTGTATTAGCAGCCTGTTCTGGTGTCCTATCCCATGCTATATTCGGTTTTATCCAGACAACATCGCCCTTTTTAACAAACCGTTCCAACCCACCAATTGCTTCAATTGCCTTTTTGGTAAGTTTATCTGCTATTTCACGAGTAGGTTCTTCTGGGATAGGGTCTCCTTTCCATTTGCATACGACCATATCCAGAGGGGCTTGGACATCCTGAGCCCTTCCTATAACAGGCTGTAATGCCAAAGCACCGGCATAGAGTCCTGTCTCAAAGATAAATTGTCTTCTTGTCTTCTTTTTCATAGAGAACACTCCTAATTTTAATTTTACTACTTTACTATAACGATGTTTAATAATAATATATTTCTAAAAGTATAGACTTCAAATTATTATTGCCTCTTTATAATAAAGAATATCAAGTTTTTTCTATATAAATAACGATTATAAAAGTCCTCTTAATTTTTACCAGATATTTTATGAATTTACATTCCGCAGCGACAGCAACCACCTGAATCTTTTAGAGCACATTTATAACCTGGGTCTTCGACACAACCCATGTTCAACCTCTTGTTGGAACTAGAGCCTAATGGGGCAAAATGTCCCATCATTTTTTGAACCGATTTAGAACCACATTTAGGACAAGATACCTTTTCATTTGCATTTTTAACGAGTAATTCAAATGTTTTTTTACATTCTTTGCATTCATATTCAAACAGTGGCATAACATTTCCTCCATCTTATTGCTATGATTATATCAGAGTTAAAAACGGACATTCTTCGTGGTTTGAGAACAATAAGCATCCATATTTTGTCCAAAAAAGGTGAAAAAAACTCTTGTGCATTCTTACAAGTTAAAATCGTAAAATATAAGTATAAAAATGAGTGAGTATCAAATGTTATGAAAATTCTTTTTTTATGTCAATATTTTCCTCCAGAAATGGGTGCACCTTCAGCCCGCACTTATGAGCATGCAAAATATTGGGTTCAGTTAGGACATGAGGTTACAATTGTATGTGGTTTACCTAATCATCCCGATGGTATTGTTCCACTGGAATATCGAGGTAAAATAGTGGTGCGTGAGAATTGGGATGGGATTCGTGTCCTCCGTGGATGGTTATATGCAACACCTAATCGAGGTGTAGTAAAAAGAAGCATTGCCTTCCTTACCTATATGCTCTCTTCTATATTTGTTGCTATATTTTTTGCGGGCAAGTGTGATGTTGTTGTTGCCACTTCACCACAAATACTATGCGGTTTAGCAGGATATATTGTGTCTATATTCAAATGGCGACCTTTTGTTCTTGAGGTTCGAGACCTTTGGCCTGCACAAATTATTGATTTAGGTGTGATAAAAAACCGTTTCTTGATATCTATCCTATCACATTTAGAAACATTTCTGTATCGTCATGCCAAAGCAATAGTTACCATTGCCCCTGCCATGTCGCAAGAAATTATTCAATGTGGATTTGATTCGGACAAAATTTTTACAATTCCCAACGGAGTTGAAGAGACATTTTTTAAACCTATTGATGGTGGAGTTCGTATTCGCCAAGAGAAAAATTGGGACGATTCTAAAATCATTGT
>DAOOVZ010000254.1:0-3432 GCA_035370665.1 Candidatus Hydrogenedens sp. | reverse complement strand
GAGTCCCTTCTGGTGTTCCTTCAACTACACCTTCTCCTTCGGGAGTCCCTTCTGGTGTTCCTTCAACTACACCTTCTCCTTCGGGAGTCCCTTCTGGCGTGCCTTCAACTACGCCTTCGCCTTCTGGTGTTCCCTCTGGTATTCCTTCAACTACACCTTCTCCTTCAGGAGTCCCTTCTGGTGTTCCTTCAACTACACCTTCGCCTTCGGGAGTCCCTTCTGGTGTTCCTTCAACTACGCCTTCGCCTTCGGGAGTCCCTTCTGGCGTGCCTTCAACTACTCCTTCTCCTTCAGGGGTACCTTCTGGCGTACCTTCAACTATGCCTTCGCCTTCAGGGGTACCTTCTGGCGTACCTTCAACTATGCCTTCGCCTTCAGGGGTACCTTCTGGCGTACCTTCGACTATGCCTTCGCCTTCTGGTGTTCCCTCTGGCGTGCCTTCAACTATGCCTTCTCCTTCGGGGGTCCCTTCTGGGGTACCTTCAACTACGCCTTCTCCTTCGGGAGTCCCTTCTGGCGTACCTTCAACTACGCCTTCTCCTTCGGGGGTCCCTTCTGGCGTACCTTCAACTACGCCTTCTCCTTCGGGGGTCCCTTCTGGGGTACCTTCAACTATGCCTTCTCCTTCGGGAGTTCCTTCTACAGTTCCTTCACCTTCAAGTGTCCCTTCTGGTGTGCCTTCAACTGCTCCCTCTCCTTCGGGAGTACCTTCTCCTTCGGGGCAAGGGCCTAAAGAAACCTTTAGAGCCACTGTTGAACCTTCAACGACTACTTCACCACTAATAGGATATTGTTCGAAAACAACTCCTAAAGGATATGCATTACATTCCTCTACTACACTGCCAACTACTAGATTTGCTGAATGGATTTCGTTGATAGCGTTCACAAGGGTATCTCCTACCACATCTGGAACTGTGGTGCAAAGTCCTAAGGAGACAACAAAATCAATATTTGTAAATATAGGGATATTTAATCCTATGAATGAATTTTCCACAACTAATCCAGCATCATAAACCCAGTCGCATCTCTTTTCACTATTAGTAAACATTCCTAAGTTTTCAAGGAATGTGCTAATAGTATTATAAGACTGGCCTTTATAATCTTCAATAAACAAATAATTATTGTTATGGAGGAAAGGATAGGTTATCCCTTCGTTAATCATCCATACAAATGAAAAATCCCAACCAGGGAATGTGGCTTCTGATTTCATTTCCGCAGTAGTCTTCCCTTCTCCTCCGTCAGATATTTCTAATCCGCTATATTCCTTATCCCAATAACAGGAGGAAATAGTACCTCCTTCATTTTTGGCACAGAATCCTCCAACGAGTGCCTTATCTACTGCAATCACCTCGGCTACTGCATAGGAATTTTCGATATAGCTGTCGTTATAACTAACAAATCCACCTACTCTATCATCTCCATAAACAATTCCCCAGAAGTAGTTATTATAGCTATTATACATGAAAAACGAAGAAGTATTTAATCCGATGAGCCCCCCTACATAGTTTGTTCCACGAACCTGAGCAACTCCAAATGATTCATTAATCAAACCGCTGCTCCATCCCACCAAACTACCTGTATACAAATCATTTCCTGTAACAGTTCCACTGACGCCACAGTGTTGAATATGTCCCACATTTACCCCCACCAGTATACCGACCATACTGTTCCCTGTAATATCTGCATTTTTAATATAAACATTCCTAATTCTCCCTGAATCTTCTACAAAACCAAAAAGACCTACACCGTCTTCTCCAGGTCGGTTTATATATAAATCAGACATTATATATCCATTTCCATCAAATAATCCTGTAAAGTTTTGTATCGGTTCAAAACCTGCACCGGCATTCCAATCTCTTGTATCAGAAGCATCAATATTATTTTCCAGGACATAATATCCGTCTAATGGGAACTCAGGCACTTTACCGATTAGCGCAATCTGGTCAATGGAGTTCATTAGTATAGGAGGACAAAGTCCTGTGGAGATAGATAATATTACCGGGTCCGGATAAAAAACTTGTACCCATTGTTGAGGTGCTATGGATTGTGAAATAACATAATCTGGTAAGATTACATTATTACACTCATAAGTAAGACTATATGATATACCATTGAATAACAACCAATCTTCGGCATTTGTATAATACCAGGTTTCCATGTTTGTCATTATCATCAGGTCTTTAAGGAGCAAGGGATAGCTACTATCTTCTACAATACCCCATGTTCCTACAAAATCCCAACCTACAAATGTAGATTGTCTTTTCATATTTTCTGTAGACTCACCTGTCCCACCGCCAAAAGAACTCGACACTCCGGATAAATCTTTATCCCAATAGGAATTATTAACAACTATAGGCGTGTTTCCATTTCCAATCAGCCCACCTGTAGTAAGAGGGATACGCGAGAAAGTAGAAGCCGAATACGAATTCGTAACTTCGGTATTTACATCTGCAAAACCAATTAATCCCCCAATATTCTCGCTTATGGGATTTTTATTTTGTATTGAAGCCTGAGCATAACAATTTACAAACACCGCATTAGAAACTACCATTCCATCAGGACCCGCATATCCTGCTATTCCGCCAAAAGAGTCCCCAATATCTGACATAATCGTACCTATGTATGAAACCCGTGATAATAGACAACCTGCCGCATAACCACAAACACCTCCCAAGCGTCCATAGGATATTTTTACAATTGATTCTCTTGCATGTACATTTGCGCGAATGGAACAGTCATATACTGATATTCCACTACGAATAACACCTGCTAAACCACCTACTGAATTTACACCGAAAACTTCTCCACTTGTTGCTATATCTTGTAAAGTCGGAGTACTTTCTGGAACAGGTGTAAGTATTTCTCCTGCTACAATCCCGGTATATCCGATACCATATATTTCTGCATTTTCTATTATTAAATTTTCTACTCTTCCCAAAGCCCCTGTAGGTTTTATAATACTTTGGAATAAGCCTGTTGGGTACCCTGTATCATTGGAAATGTATAAGCCAGAAATTTTATACCCATCCCCGTAAAATATCCCTGAAAATCTTTCAATAGGAATAAACCCTGCTCCCTCATTCCATTCTCTTGTAGCGGAAGCATCAATATCATTGGCTAAATGATATTCGTTATCTTCTGGATAAGCCGGGTCATTACCAATAAGTTGTAGTTCTTCTATGGTGGATATATAAATCGGAGGGAATGGACCTTTAGAACTAATAATTGTTACAACATCTCCATAAGGAAAATAACAGGAATTTTCAGGGTCTGTGTCAATTACATAGCCAGCAGGGATTGTATTGTGGTATATCTCTTCTACAACATAATCAAATCCACCTTTATAAATTTTGTTTTCTGCAACTGAGAGTTCATCGCCTCTTACATCTGGAATTAAACCTGACAATTTACATATAAACGGATAGGATTGGT
>DAOOVZ010000253.1:0-3465 GCA_035370665.1 Candidatus Hydrogenedens sp. | reverse complement strand
CCGTCTTTATCCAGAAGGTCTGCCACAAAAATAGGTTCTTTACCCCTTCCTCGTGGGCGTTCTATAAAATCAATTTTCCCGACTTTGGCGTTTCGTCGAACAATATCTGGATGTTGTGCCAATACTTGCTCTAATGGCGGAGGTTCAGGTTCATCATTGTAGCGAACTTGAATGATTCGCGTGCCGAAACCTTCTACCCGAAAACCTCCAACCTTACCAATCACCTTGCCATCTTTATCTAATAGGTCTGCTTCGAACCGAAGATCTTTACCTCTTTGTTCTTCACGAGGTAAAAATCGAATTTTACCAACCTTGGCGTTTCTTTCTGTAACTTTTGGAAACTGTTCTAATTCTCTCTTTATACTTTTATATTCTTCTGACGGTCCACAACCAGTCATAAGCAATGGGAAAGAAATAACTAGTGATAACACAATTGCCAAAAAAAGTTGTAATCTGTATTTTCTGAACATATTAAATCCTCCTTTTCATGGCTGTTCTATATCGTCTTCTCTTCCTCTATCCACTATAGTGCCAATGAAGAAAGCCATGCCTTCCGATACAGGTGCTTTCCCTGGATAACGAAGAAACTCCACATGACCATCCATGTAAATAACATTACATCCGCCAGGAACATGGTTGAAGTATTTGACCATTCTGGATAATGTGTCATGCATAACAAAAATTTCGCTCTGTGCTTTGCTACTCGCGGCTGGATTGTTAATGTCAGTAATTAAAAATCGTTCAATGCCTTCTCTCAGACGATAGATGGTATTTGTATTTCCATTTCCAATGGGGTCAAGACTTAACAAGTTAATTACCTCACAGTCATTATCCACCAACTCAAAACTTTTAGCAAGAAAATATGATTCTCCACTTCCGCCTTGTATATACCCAATGGCTTTAGTAAATAAGGATAAAAAGAGTGCCACAAGTTGTTGAGGTCCCTTTGCATCCGGATTATCAAGGATAAAATCATTAGGCATCTGAGGTAATATTGATATTAAATCACCTATACCGATTTGTGGGTTTCTATCTTCACATTTATCAAAAACCCATGCTGCATAGATATAACTCAAATCAATCGCATCTCTCTTATCCAAAAGATTGAACCTTCCCGTTTCTGGGTCTTTCAAATCATCAATGGTGTTTTCCGGGTCCGAAGGGCAAAATACAATTGCCGGGTCTGTCAAATATTCCGGATAGATACATCGTACCATAGGTCCCAATGCCACAATAGCCTTTCTATCCGAATAAGCCTCAAATTGCAACGGTGGAAATTTTTCACCACGCGATTCACTGGCATACATTTTATATACCAGTCCCCACTGTTTTAGATTGTTCTGACAACTACTTCTTCTCGCTGCTTCACGAGCACGCGCTAGCGCTGGAAGAAGCATTGCGGCTAATATTGCGATAATCGCAATCACCACTAGCAACTCAATTAGTGTAAAGCCATGATTTTTCATAGTGGTCACCTTTTAATATTAAACATATTATAATTTGTATGATAGACTGTGAAAAAGTAATAATGTTTCATTCTCAAAACTTTTATTCATATCTATCATCTTTTAATAACATTTTTATTATAACATAGTTATTATTTTATGAAAAAACAATAATGCTTTATTTAAATTATTCTTATTTAAACACTCTTTTTAAAATTCTTGAAAGTTTAGCACATTGTTCTGTTTTTGAAATTATATATGTAGAAATTTAGAAATAGTTTTTTTTATTATGTTAATGTATAATAAATAAAAACATAAACAATTAAATGGAGAGTTAACTATGTTTGTTTCACCCTTTCCAATCGACACATTGAGGGTATTACCTCGGAAACTTATGATGGAAGTATGGCGTCGCTTGAATACCGGTCTCAATGAAAATGAGCCATGGGAACCTCTTGCAGATGTGTATGAATCTAATTCTGAATTTTGCGTCTTTGTCGAGTTGCCAGGAGTTAAAAAAGAAGATGTAATATTGACTGTTGATAAAAATAAACTTTGCATACGCGGTAGCAAGGCAAAGAAGATAGAAGAAGATGAAGGTAAGGCAGTTTTTGTTGAATGTTTATATGGTGATTTTGAGAAGGTAATAGAATTTAGTGAAGAAGTAGATGAGGAAAAGGTGTGCGCGGAAATGCAATTAGGTTTATTGAAAATTACATTACCTAAAAAATCTGTCTCAGTTGGAAAACGAATTCATGTAACTGGTGAATAAATTTATCCAGGTTGATATTTTATACCGAGGTTTAAATAATTAATTTTTAGATGCGGATATTAATATCCAATCTGACCAGATAATTGCTGGCGTTCCGTCTGGTGTATAAGACGCGAAGATATAGGGAGTATCTAGTTGCTCTATTCTTACTGGTGCGTGTAAAGATACGGGTTTATTTTCCTCTCCTTTAATCTCTATAAGAGGGACAATGTAAGGTTCAGGTTTACCCGGCTCACTAATTTTCCAGATACCAATGTTTACTTGGGGTCCTCTTGTTAATGTGGTATTTACTATAAAAATATAATCTCCCGGCTGTAAATCTGAAATCATTATACGGAATAAGTTAATTATATCAACATTAGCATCTGGTTTAATCCACTTTTGAACAACATCAAAACCGGCTTCCTTTTTAGGCTTTTTAATTATGTAAGAGTATTGAGAAAAGGGTGGTAAAAAGCCGGAAGGGACTCTTGAACCAGAAAGCCATTCAATAAATGAACCATTTTTTAAAATATTATCTATTTGTTCTGATACAGGTTGAACCTCTATTGTACGGAATTCTCCTCTTAATCCATTCTGTTGCTGAAAAGGATTTGAACAACTGAAAATAGGAAGGGCCAAAAGGATAGATATTATTAGGTTGGCATATTTTTTTACCATTATTTGTTCCTTATATAGGTTATATTTTAACAAAAACGGTATATTTTAGGTTGTTCACTTATAATTTTAATCTTTAATATTAAAACCTCAATTTTTGATTGTAAAACCAAAAGTAAAATAGTTAGTCAAATACTATACTAATGATAAACCAATGAAGGAGTAAGTTATGTTGACAAGGAAGAAATTTAGTTGTTTATGCCCAAGATTGTTTTTTGCATTTATTATTGCGTTTTTCTCGTTTAGTATATATTCTGAAAATCTTGAGATAACACTACTTTATACTAATGATATCCACGACCACATTAAGCCAGGTTATTTAGGATTTGGTGGTATGCCCTATTTGTCAGGATTTGTTCAAGAAATCCGAAAAGAGAAACCAAATGTTCTATTAGTGGATGCAGGTGATTTGCTTGAAAAAGGGGACATGGTTGCAGATTATACAAACGGTGAGATTATGTATCAAGCAATAGAGAAGATAGGCTATCAAGTGATGACACTTGGGAATCATGATTTTGACCAGGATATAGAACACCTATGCAAACTCAAACAAATCTCAAAGTCAGTAGAATTTGTTACAACCAATTTTGA
>DAOOVZ010000252.1:0-3472 GCA_035370665.1 Candidatus Hydrogenedens sp. | reverse complement strand
CCTCTGAAGGAGCATTCACATTTTAGTTATTAATCCCTAAAAAGAGGACTTTTACTTACAGCAATATTTTCAAAAGTCTATGTTCTATATTATTTAAAAAAATACAGAGCAAAACAAATTTGTCTTGCTCTGTGTATAAAAAGAGATAAAACTTTGTAGATTAGCGTTTTGAAAATTGGAAGCGTTTTCTTGCGCCCGGTTTTCCGTATTTCTTTCGTTCTACTTCTCTTGGGTCGCGTGTTAGTAAGCCATAGTTCCTTAACACTGTTCGCAGATTTGCATTTGCTTCTAACAAGGCACGGGCAATTCCATGTCGTAATGCACCTGCCTGCCCAGAGAGTCCTCCGCCATCGCATAATGCACGCACATCATACATCCCTTCCATACCTGTTACTATAAAAGGCTGTTTAGCAATACGAACCAGAACATCTCTCGCTAAATACTTTTCAACAGGCTTCCCATTAATAGTAAACTTACCTGTTCCCTGTTTAATACGAACGCGGGCAACTGCTCTCTTTCTCCTACCTGTAGTTACAATTTCTTTTGTGTGCTGGTCTATCACGGTTTTCATATCCTCCAATATTAGATTAATCTTTCATTTCCCAAATCACTGGATTCTGTGCTTGATTATTATGTTTATCATCTGCATAAACTTTCAAATGTCTTGCTATTTTTCTTCCTAAACGATTATGAGGTAGCATACCTACCACTGCCAATTCCATTGCTCGCGTAGGATGTTTTGCTATCATCTGTTTGTATGTTATTTCCTTTAATCCACCTTTATAACCAGAATGCCTATAATATTTTTTTTCTTCAACTTTGTTTCCCGTAAGCACGGCTTTCTCTGCATTAATAATTATTACATTATCACCACAATCCATAAATGGAGTGAAGTAGGGCTTATGTTTTCCGCGTAATAATCTTGCAGCTTCTGCCGCAACTTTCCCCAGAACTTTACCATCAGCATCTATAAGATACCATTTTTTTTGAATTTTATTTTCTTTCGGAACAAAAGTCTTCACCGATATTCTCCTTATCGTAAACCAAGAATAAAGAAACTTATAGAATTAACTTTTACTTAAATATTCTAAAAATGTAACGGGATTAAAATTATATCAGAAATGTTTTCCCTCTCTCAACTCTATCTATTTAAAAATAGAAACATCTAAAAAAAATCTTTTTGTGTGATTGTAATAATTTGTAACAAATAGAAAATTCCAGACTGAATAATAATTACCTTTTTAAAAGGGCTTTGTCTATTATTTGCTAAATATATTGGAAAATAATTTATTTTACTCTTGTGTTTTTTTTGTCTTCCTTTATACCTTTTACAGTTTATTTCTTGAATTCAGATTACTGAAAACATAGATTTCTTTACTCTTTTTGTGTCAACTAAATTATTTATTCAAAGGTTTCACTTAAATAAAATAATTTCGAAATATAATGAAAACAAATTTTACATTATGATATTATATTTTCAAATTGAAAAAGTAAAATTTGGGCTGTTTCTCAATTTCCTGCGGTGCTCGAGATGGACTGAGAAATGTGGTTCCTTAAAACTAATTTAAGGGAGTTCAAAGCCGAGTGCAATATTCGAGTAGTCTACGACAAGCCTTCAAAGGAAAGGAAGTCGGATGTCTACCGTGAGAACACCCACTTTAAAAAATTAGGTTCACAACGTTTCCAAAAGTCCGACGACACACGCGGGATTTTAATAAAAAAGTTTTTTATAAAAATTCGGGGTTTATTCTTGACAAATCACTTCTAATTTGATATTATTAATACAATTGAATATGAAATCACTTTTTGTAAACAGTTTTTAAAAAAGATAAAGAAAGTTAGATGCTAATCATGAGAACATTTGATTACAAAAAATTAGGTTTACGCTGTTCTCAAAACTTCAATGATATATGCAAGATATTAATAAAAAATTTTTTTATAAAAAAAATTGGAGTTTATTCTTGACAAATCACTTCTAATTTGATATTATTAATACAATTGAATATGAAATCACTTTTTGTAAATAATTTTTGAAAAAGAGAGTTTGTTTGATATAATATTTGACATAATTAAACATAGTGATAAAAATAAGGACGCTTAATGTGTTATTTTCAAAACCGAAAAAGGCATTAGGAATAGACCTAGGAAATCATTCTGTAAAAGTATTGCAATTATCAAAACAGGGTAGAAAAATTTATATTGAAGAAGCAGGCTATGCAGAAATAGATAATGAACTGCTTGGTTCAGACCCGGTCAAAGCTCAAATAAACGCATTACTTACTGCATTAACAGGCATTATTCCAAAACAATGCTGTGTAGTATCCGCACTGCCAGGAAATACAACGGTTGTTCGGTATCCAAAAATCACACTAAAAACCAATGAAACATTATCTCAGGCAGTGCAAAGAGAAGCAGCGCAATATGTACCTTTTGACTTAAATGAAGTCTTTCTTTCATGGGATGTTATTGCAAAAGAACCGGGAGAGGAACAGATTCAGATATTACTTGTGGCTGCTAAAAAAGATGCAATAAGTAGTAGGCTTGGTATTTTTCAGGCATGTAATATTCAATGTTCTGTCTTTGATATTGATTCTATTGCAATATTAAATGCAATTGAAAGAAGCCGTTTATTACATCTTGAGGAAACAGTTGCCATTTTTGATATCGGCTATTCTTCTTCAAGCATACATTTTGTTCGTGGTATGAGGTCTGTTTTTATTAGAGACTTAACATGGGGCACAAAAGACATTTTAGATGCCATTATGAAAGAAAGAAGATGCGACCTTCGCCAGGCAGAAAAAGATTTAATCCTTTCAAGTAAAGAAGTTAAAACAGAACATCCCGAAGCCGTTGAGATTGAGTCTCCTGAAGTTGTGGAAACAGAAGAGGTAATTACGGCTGAACCTGTATCTCCTCTTGGACCTTTAGATGAAGAATTCGAATTGGAACGGTCACATAATGAAATCTCAACAGAAGTCAAAAGTGTCCATGATATTATAGCCTCTCCTATAAGCCGAATGATAGGGGAAGTGCGAAAGTCTTTTGAATTTTTTGAGCACCAACTTTATGAAAAACCCGTTCAAAGAATTATCCTTTGTGGTGGTGTATCTTCTTATCCTTTAATCGGTGAGACATTAGTTGAAGAATTTAATGTGGATAGAGTAGATGTCGCTGAACTCATAACCAATGAAGTTATATTATCTAATTCAAAATCATTAGATGTTTTTAAAGAAAACTCAGCAAAGTTTGCAGTAGCATTTGGTTTAGCAGTACGAGGATTATCAGAAATATGATACAAATCAATTTATTACCAGAAGAATTTCGACCCGTAAAAAAATCTATACTTCCTTATTTCTTGTCATTGGTTGTAATTATTATAGGAATTGTTTTCTTCTTTTCTATCTATATAAATTTATATCGGAAAACAATTAAATTAGAAGCACAAAGAACAAAATTGCAACAAGAATATGAT
>DAOOVZ010000251.1:0-3495 GCA_035370665.1 Candidatus Hydrogenedens sp. | reverse complement strand
TGTGGGTTCTGTATTAGGGCTATCTGGTGCAATATTGGGTATTTTGCTAACGAAAAATTATTCATTACCTATAGCAATAATTGCATGCTTTATCACAGGCATTGTTTGCGGTGCTATAAACGGAGTTGTTATTACCCATTGGCATATCCCTGCTTTTATTGTTACATTAGGTATGTTAGAAGCAGGCAGAGGCATGACTTACCTGTTTACCAACTCAATAACGCAATATTTGAGTTCAGACCTTGAAATTATTTCGGAACCCAACCTATGGGGAATGCGCCTTCCTCTGTTGTTGGCTATAATAGTAGTCATCATTGTTCATTTCTTGTTGATTCATACTCCCTGGGGAAGACACTGCTTCGCAGTGGGTTCTCAGGAGGAAACAGCACATTTATCAGGCATCAATGTGAAAAAGGTTCTGGTGAGTGTGTATATACTTTCAGGCTTTCTGGCAGCGGTTGCTGGATTGCTACATTGTGCCCGATTGAGTTCATCTGACCCTAATGCTGGTATAGGTTATGAGTTGTCGGCTATCGCAGCAGCAGTTATTGGAGGAAACAGCCTTAATGGCGGTAAAGGCTCTGTAATTGGCACAATTTTCGGTGTGATTATCATTGCAACTTTAGAAGTTGGTCTTGTCCAGATTGGTGTTCCTGAACCGTGGAAACGGGTTATTACAGGAATTGTTATTATCCTTGCTGTAATCATTGATACTTATCGTGGAAAAATTAAATTTTTCAGCAAAACATCGTCATAAGGCGACAGTAAAAATGATTAGCATATTTGTTAACGAGAAAAGATACGAAGTGCCCGAAGGGACTACTTTCTATGACATAAAAAATAAAGTGAAAGATAATGCGGATATCATAATAATAAACGGCCATTCTGTGGAGAACGAAGAAGATTTATACAAAGAAGTAAATGTGGGAGACCATATAGTATTAATAAAACGAGGCGAGATTCCTTCTTCACAGGAATTAGAATCACTAATGATGGCAAGGCATAAGCCGGGTGTGCATGAAAAAGTTAAGAAAAGTGTCGTGGGAATTGCGGGATTGGGAGGTTTGGGTTCAACGGTTGCAATTGCATTAGCAAGAGTCGGGATAGGAAAACTGGTTCTGGTAGATTTCGATGTAGTAGAACCAAGCAACTTAAATAGGCAACAGTATTATATTCGGCATATAGGCATGTATAAAGTAGATGCGATTAAAGAGATAATTGGAGAAATTAATCCTTATGTTGCTATTGACACACATTTAGCAAAGGTAGATGAAAACAATGTAGGTAGCCTTTTTAAGGATGTGGATATTCTTGTTGAAGCCTTCGATACTGCCAATGCAAAGCGTATGCTCATAGAGAGTTTCCACAAATGCTATCCAACCCGACCTATTGTAAGTGCGTCAGGTTTAGCAGGCTATTACTCGTCAAATTTAATTAAAGTAAGAAAAGTGACTCCATATCTATATATTGTTGGTGATGAAGAATATTCGGCAGAGGTCGGTATAGGACTAATGGCACCACGCGTAGGTATTGCAGCAAATATACAAGCAAACACAGCCATTCGGATTATAATGAACCAACCAGACCCATGAGAGAATATAGAATATTTTACGAATACCTAATAAAAGTTTTGGTAGAGGGCATTAGTATTTGTGTAGCCGATATATATTTCTTACAAAGCAGGGACTCAAAAAATTAAGCCTTATACAATTTTTTGGTAATTAATGTAAAGCAAAATTTTGTTTAATTCCACAACAGAATAGGTATTTTTTGTCTATTGCAATGTTTAAAAACAGTTTTCAAATCTTTTACAGGCATGAGTGGAGAGACTGTGATAATATGCAATAATTATAGGAGGCATTGCATTTTTCTTTGCAGTAAAAATTTTTTTCTTTATCAGAATAGTTAGGGATATTCTTTTATTGTCAAAATAAATGAGAATATAGTCCTTAAAATAAAAATAAACATTTTTGATTGACACATGCTTTTAATTAACATCTACAAAAAAGCAAAATTTGTTTATGTGTTGGGCACTTTCATACATAACATCAGATAGATCAAAATTGGTATAATAGGGGTGTTTTATCTCCCCATTAAGCAATCCATAGTTAGCAATATCTATAATTTTTTGTATTGGTGTTTATTTATGTATGACATGACCGAAGGCAAAATAGCAAGCCAGATATTCAGATTTACAATTCCACTTCTTATCGGAAATGTTTTTCAGCAGTTTTACAATATGGCTGATGCTATTATTGTAGGGCAATTTGTTGGTAAAGGTGCAATGGCTGCGGTCGGAATTAGTTTTCCCGTAATGTTTGTTGCCGTTTCCTGTATAATTGGTGTCACGATGGGTATTTCTGTGTTGGTCTCGCAATTTTTTGGTGCTAAGGAGATAGAACGGATTAGACGGACTGTCTCGACGGGATACATTTTTACCTTTTTTATGTCTATTGCTTTGATGTTTGTAGGAATTGCTCTCAATGATTTTCTTTTGACTCTTTTAAGAACTCCTGCGGATGTTCATGATGACGCAAAATTATATCTCTTTATTATTTTTTTGGGTGTCCCTTTTTCGTTTGGTTATAATCTTCTCGCCTCTGTTTTGCGGGGTGTGGGTGATTCAAAAACGCCTCTTTATCTTTTAATCTTTTCTACTATTGTAAATATCTTTCTTGACCTTTTCTTTGTCATAGTCTTAAAACAAGGGGTAGGTGGGGCAGCCATTGCCACAGTTATATCGCAGGCATTGGCTTTCTTTCTGGGAATTTATTTTATGATAAAGAAAAATACCATATTCCGATTACATAGGAAGTGGGTATTCGACAAGCAACTTTTTAAGCAAAGTATATTAATTGGGCTTCCTGCTGGGGTTCAACATGCAATTGTAGGTATAGGTATGATGTGCCTTTTTTATATTGTGAACCGTTTTGGAGCGGATGTTTTAGCAGGATATACGGCTGCAATGAGGATTGAATCATTTGCTATGATGCCGATATTCAATTTTGGTATGGCTATTACTGTTTTTGTTGGACAGAACCTTGGTGCAGGTAAATTAAATAGGGTTCATAAGGGAGTTGTGAGCACATTGGTAATGACCTTGTCTATGTGTGTAATTACCTCTTCTATTCTCGGCTTGTTCCCTGACTATTTGATTTCAATTTTCAATCGCGATGTCAAAGTCATTGAAATAGGGTCTGAGTATTTGCGAATTGTAAGTGGTTTCTATTTCTTTTTTGCCATTATGTCCGTATATACAGGTGTATTGAGAGGAGCAGGTGATACCTTTATTCCTATGCTGGTCGCTATTTTTTCACAGTTTATTTTACGAGTTCCTTTGTCTGCCTATTTATCTACGGTTTGTGGAACAAAGGGTATATGGTGGGGAGTGCCTATTGCATGGGGAGCAGGAATGGTATTCCTCTACATCTATTACAAAGTGGGATACTGGAAGAGAAAAGTTAAGTTAATACATACACCCCTTGAAAATGCATT
>DAOOVZ010000250.1:0-3528 GCA_035370665.1 Candidatus Hydrogenedens sp. | reverse complement strand
TAATCCAGTTCTTCAATATGGGTGGTTATCATTGTGACCCCAGCAATGAAGAAGACGGTTATGCTGGAGGTTATGATGGAGACCACAGTTGCACGCCACATGATTCGGATTATAACGGAAAAGATTGGATGATTAACCTTTCTGAATTGCTCCGCCTAATACAATTCTTCAATATGGGTGGTTATCATCCATGCCCTGGTATAGAAGATAACTACTGTGCGGGACAACCATAATAAATAAGTTTCAGGATTAATCTCGAAACATAGCGGGCTTTTTGTGAAAGCCCGCTATGTTTTTTAATAGTTTTATATCACAGTATTTTATTAATAATAAGTAATAATTGTTTTTGTTAGAACTTATATTGCTATTAATCAGATTTTTTTCTGGGAAAATTTTTCTTTATGATATTAAGAGCACCACCAGCCTTATACCATTCTATTTGTGTATGGTTGTAAGAATGATTTGCTAAAATTGTTTCATCAGTTCCGTCTGCATGGTGAAGAATAATAGTTAGCGGTTTTCCCGGTTCAAAATTGTCCAGACCAATAATATCAATGATGTCATCTTCTCTAATCTTTTCATAATCGTCAGGATTCTGAAAAGTCAATGCAAGTATCCCTTGCTTTTTCAAGTTGGATTCATGTATACGAGCAAAACTTTTCACAAGGATTACCTTTACTCCAAGATAACGAGGCTCCATAGCGGCATGTTCTCGCGACGAACCTTCACCGTAATTTTCATCACCAACCACAATTGTTCCTATTCTTTGCTGTTTATAAAATCTTTGAACTGCTGAAACCGTATCGTAATCCCCTGTTATCTGATTTTTAACTGAGTTGGTTTTACCATTGAACGCATTTACAGCACCCATAAAACAATTATTTGAAATATTATCAAGATGACCGCGATATTTTAACCAGGGCCCAGCAGGTGATATATGGTCAGTAGTGCATTTACCTTTTATTTTTATAAGCAGACGCAAACCGATAAGGTCCCCGTTATTAGGTGGAAAAGGTTCTAACAATTGAAGCCTTTGAGAATCAGGAGAAACCACTACTTCTATATCTTCAGATTTCTCCGCAGGAGGCACATAACCCGGATTGGAGCAAATAAATCCATTTTCAGGAAATTCCTCTCCAACAGGTGGGTCTAGCCTTACCTCATTCCCCTCTTCATTTATTAGTTTGTCTGTTATAGGATTAAAAGTAATATCCCCAGAAAGGACAAAAGCGGTCACAATCTCAGGTGAAGCGACAAAGGCGTGTGTTTTAGGATTGCCATCATTCCTCTTTGCAAAATTTCGATTGAAGGAGGTTACAATGGTATTGGGCTCATCATCAGGACCGTAGCGATGTCTTGACCATTGACCAATACAGGGTCCGCAGGCATTTGCAAGAACAACACCACCTATTTTCTCAAAATCACTTAAAATACCATCTCTTTCAATTGTTTCACGAATCTGCTCTGAACCCGGTGTTATTATAAATTCCGATTTGGCTTTAAGTTGTCTGGATATTGCCTGTCTGGCAATGGATGCAGACCTGCTTAAATCTTCGTAAGATGAGTTTGTGCATGAGCCAATCAATCCTACCTCCACCTTTGTAGGCAAGTGCTGAGACAAAGCCTTCTCTTTTAGTTCTGAGATAGGTGTAGCCAAATCAGGAGTAAAAGGTCCATTCACATAAGGCTCTAATTTAGATAAATCAATTTCTATCACCCTGTCAAAATATTTTTCAGGGTTGGATAATACTTCCATATCTGGCTGAAACTCTTGCTTAATAGTTTTGCAAAGTTTAGCAACGGCTTCTCTGCCTGTGTTTTTTAGGTAATTTTCCATTCGCTCATCATAAGGGAAGATAGAACAGGTAGCACCTACTTCTGCGCCCATGTTGCATATAGTCGCTTTTCCAGTGCAGGAGATAGTCTTCGTTCCAGGTCCGAAATATTCGATTATATAATCTGTTCCGCCTTTTACAGTTAATATGCCTGCCAATTTTAATATTACATCTTTGGGTGAAGCCCATCCCTTTAATTCACCTGTTAGTTTGACGCCCATTATTTTTGGAAATTTTAATTCCCAAGGGAATCCAGCCATAACATCAACGGCGTCTGCACCACCTACACCTACGGCTATCATTCCTAAACCGCCTGCATTTGGCGTATGAGAATCTGTTCCTATCATCATTCCGCCGGGAAACGCGTAATTCTCCAAAATGACCTGATGAATAATTCCTGCTCCCGGTTTCCAGAAACCTATTCCGTATTTTTGAGATACACTGAATAAAAAGTCATAAACCTCTTTATTGATATTTAATGCTTTGGTTAGGTCCTGTAAAGCACCATTTTCCGCTAAAATTAAATGGTCACAATGGACTGTGGTAGGAACTGCTACCTTAGGCCTTCCTGCTTGCATAAATTGCAATAATGCCATCTGTGCGGTTGCATCTTGCATAGCAACACGGTCAGGACAAAACTCAATATATTCTTCACCCCTTTTAATCTCACGAATATTATCTTCGTCGTAAATATGGGCATATAGAATTTTTTCTGACAGAGTAAGAGGATGATGTAATCTTTTTCTAATCTTCTCTAATTTTTTTGGATAGTTGTTAATCGTGTTTTCAATTAAAT
Source organism: Candidatus Hydrogenedens sp. (assembly GCA_035370665.1). Taxonomy (GTDB): domain Bacteria; phylum Hydrogenedentota; class Hydrogenedentia; order Hydrogenedentales; family Hydrogenedentaceae; genus Hydrogenedens. The sequence continues at coordinate 897 of DAOOVZ010000250.1, read as the reverse complement.
CAAAGTCAAACACCATAATACAGCCTCCATATTTATAATGGCTGGGGATTTAGTAAAGGGAATTATAAATAATTGGACTATTCTTTTGCTAATATATACACAACCTCTTCTGCTATCAGATTATATAGGTGATGAACAATCCCCTTTGAATTTAATGCAATCTCTTTAACAATTTTTATATTCATATCATTACAAAGATGGTGGAAATCTTTTAGTGTAAAATAGTGTCTATTAGGGGTTTCATACCAGGAATAAGGTAGATTTGAAGTAATGGGATAAGTCCCTTTAAATAAGATATTTGAACGGATTTTCCAGTGTCCAAAGTTTGGAAAACTTACAATTCCTTTTTTACCGATACGAAGCATTTCTTTCAAAACCAAATCGGGTCTTTTTATGACCTGTAATGTCATGCTTAATATTACATAGTCAAAGCATTTATCTGGAAGTTCGGTAAGCCCTTCATCTATATCAGCCTGAATTACAGAGAGCCCGCATGAAATAGCACTTATGATATTTTTCTGATTAATCTCAATACCTAATCCATCTATTTTTTTCTCTCTATCCAAACGACATAATAAAGTTCCAGCACCACAGCCAAGGTCTAACACGCGTGATTGTGGTTCAATAAGATTTACAATAGAATCGAGGTCAATTCTTGAGCCAGAATAGATACTATTAGGTGTTATAACTTTGGGCTCAACTTTTGCCTGTTCATCACTTGCTATACATTTTGAACAGGGTCTATCGGGATAATATGTGTGTTTGATAAATCCACTGACCAATTCAGACATAGCCTTATAATCAATTAGAAAAGAATCATGTCCATAAGAAGATTGAATATTACAATAACTTACCTTTTTCCTCTGTCGAGCAAGTGCAAAAACTATTTCTCGCGAT
>DAOOVZ010000249.1:0-3538 GCA_035370665.1 Candidatus Hydrogenedens sp. | reverse complement strand
TATGCAAACTCAAACAAATCTCAAAGTCAGTAGAATTTGTTACAACCAATTTTGAAGAAGGTCTAAAAGCATGCTATAAGCCGTGGGTAGTTAAGAAAGTGGGTAATTTTTCTGTAGGGTTTGTGGGAATAGTAAAATTGGAGGGAGAAGATAAAGAAGTCGCTGAAAGTGCTATCCCATCAGTTAAAAAGGCTATTGAAGAAATGAAGCAACAGCAAAATTGCCATTTTTTTATTGCCTTATGTCATTTGGGTAGCCAAACCTGTTTAAATATTTCAAAGGATTTACCTGAAGTGTCAATCTTTGTTTCTGCTCATACTCACGAGTTAATAAAAAATGCAAAGAAAAGCACAGAAACCGGAGCATTGGTTGTGCAGGCGGGTAGTTATACTCAATATGTGGGCTATCTGGATTTTGTTTTAGATACAGAAACGCAGAAGATAATAGATTATAAGGATAAAGTTGTAGAATTAAATCACAATAAAATACCTATGGATAAAGAATTAATGGACTTTATAATGGCAAGAGAAAGGGAAGTATGCCCAATTGCAAGTAAATTTTTGATTGAAAATAATAAAACAATAAGTAGCACTCAAATTGCAGCACTTTCTGCTCAAGCAATGCGTGAGTATGCAAATGCAGATATTGCACTATGTAATCCGAGTTTATTGATTAGGAGTGCTTTGCCAGCCACTAAACTTGACTACAACGCACTTTATCTTACGGCTGGACAACGGGCAAAGGATTTATTACAGGTAACCTTGTCAGGAAAGCAAATAGAGCAATATTTAGTTAACTTAGTCAAATATCATTGGGGCAGGACAGCGTATGCAGGTATGGAAGCAGAGTATAAAAGTGCCTTTCCAATGGACAAAGTTGCCGTAAAGACAAATTTAGACCCAAATAAAAAGTATAAAGTTATAATGGCACAGCGGGAATTTGAGAAAAGGCTATTACGCTCATTACAAAAGGATAATGAAAATATAGAAGAGGTAAAAAATACAATTCAAAATTGTAATTTTACTTTCTTTGATGCTGTGTCGAAATATGTAGAGGAAATAAGAGAGAAAGGACTCTCTTTAGATAAATATGTGAACAAAATGGGAATAAAAAATGGTAAAGTCGAAGAGTATATGGAAGAAGATAATAACGAATAGGGAACAAATTAAATAATTTGACTGCACTTGAAAGATAATCTTTGATAAAATAAAAATGATATTCAATGTTGAAATGGTAGGAATGTGTGACGCAACATCATGTTTAAACTCGCATAAAATACTACATAGTCGAGTATGAAAAATAGTAACATAGGTGACCAAATTTGATTGAACTATCATTGCATATTCTTGATTTGATTGAGAATTCTATCAATGCAGAAGCAGATGAAATCTCTATCTCTCTGGAAATAAATGAAGAAGATAATTTGCTTATTTTGAGCATTGAAGATAATGGAAAAGGCTTTGATGTTGATTTAGATGAATTGTTTGACACATTTTATACTACAAAGACTTTCAGGGTAATAGGGTTGGGTTTAAGTTCAGCCAAAAGTGCAGCAGAAAATGCAGGAGGGGAGATGCAGATAGGGAAAAGCGAAAATCTTGGAGGCGCAAAAGTAACATTAACTTTTCAAATTTCCCATGAGGGTAGGGTCCCTATGGGTGATTTGGGCAGTGCTATCGCAGGTGTATCTCTTACCAATCCTAATGTCAATATTATTGTAAAAATAGTTCAGAACAAACAAGTTAAATTATTACATAATACAGTAGAATACTACGAGAAGTTTCCAGAGAAAAACGAATTGGAAATATTTAAGATAATAGAACAGGAAATAAACAATTTAATCAAAGGCTTGGGTATATGAAATTCTATCTATTGTCTGGCTCAGCAGTGTTTTGGAGAAATTGAGGTAGGATTTTGATTATCTCCTCTGTAGATTGCGGAAATGCCTTTAACAATTGAGAAAACTCAAGCAAGCGTTTTTTAGTCATTTTTTCCATATTATATGCTCTAATTATTCGTTCTGCTCCATTAGGATGTTTAAGAAAAAATTCCAACAATAGCCCAACTAATTTAGGTTCCAATAAATTCTTTTTAAGTTTTCCTTTTCTTATCTGTTGCAACAAGTTTTCTATTTCAAGATTTTTTTTCTTTTTACTCTTATTCTTCTCCAAAATTTCATAAGCAAGATTCTGAAAAAGCGGAGACATAAAAAGATTAAAGGAATAAATTTCTATCTCATGTTGTAAGAGTTCATGAATAAATTGATGGTCATAAGGTAAAAATAATTCATTGCCCAATCGCCGCAGTATGTCTTTACTTTCATAAGAAAAACAGTCCCAGCCAGGTATTTCATTGTCTAAAAATATGCCAATAGGGTCAGGTATATGAGCAGTTGCCATATAGGTAAAATCAGATTTCGTTTCTTTAATATTAATACTTATATTACCATCTAATTGTTCTACAAAATACTTAAAGGTATTTTCTGCATATTGGGGATATTCAAAAGTATTTTTAGTTTTCATTACAGTTTCTGTGATTAGCATTTTACTTTTTGCGTCGTAATTAATATTGAGTATCCCTACCGATTGGATTTTATCTAAAAAGAATGGCAGGATAGTGCACATAAGAAAACATGAAAATGTAATTTCCGGGAATTTAAGTATAGGGAAAACAGGGTCTATATTAATCTCAATATTTTTTGATGCTTGAAGTAAAGGACTAAATGTGTCCCATAGATGGTCAAAGAATTTTCTAAATACAATTATTTTTTTTGAATCCCATTTTTTTAAATTTTCCTGAATATATTTCTCAATTTCAGTGTTATCCATAGATACAGTGCTATCAAAGAACCCAACAAGTGGATTGTTCACATTATCTAATTGCTTAAATCCAGCAAGTTTGAATACAATTCGATTTTCACTAAATTGAACTTTCCCTCCATTAGTGCTTCCAATCCATAGTCGGTTTATCAATAGAGAAGATATAGGTAAAAAATCATTGATAAGTATATATTTTGTTATGTTTTCAAAATTCTTACTCAATATTAAGACAAGTTGTGGTATTAAAAACCCTACTTCTTGTTTTTCCTCATAATGTATTGAAAAAATATTTTCACTTATAGATTTTGATTTGGCAAATAATGAAAGACATTTCAAAATATTATTCTTGTCTATGTCCAGGTTTTCTAATTTTATTTCATTCATGTTTTCTATTTTAATAGAAAAAAGTTTTTCTAATTCACCTAAAAATTTATGTGTGTTAACCTGGCTCAAATGTGAAGTAGAAAACAAATGAAAGAAATCATTTATAGATAAAAAATGATTCGACTGAATATTTTTGTCTTTTGAAAGGATTAAATAAAAAAATATATATGTTTTTAATATAAGTTCGTCTAACATATAAAAATATATTGCGTTATTTTAGAAACATTATACCTTTTTGACATGTCATATTGTATATAAAGTATACTTACCCGATATTATACATGATTTTAGGAAGGTAATTCCGTGGCTAATCATATTTTACAAATAGCAGTTCA
>DAOOVZ010000248.1:0-3540 GCA_035370665.1 Candidatus Hydrogenedens sp. | reverse complement strand
CCTTGCCAAACGAGAGGATTACGCTTGCATGTATTGGAGTAGGAGGACAGGGAAAATATGATATGAACGCTTTAATGAGTATCCCGGAGGTCCAGGTTGTAGCCGTATGTGATGTAGATGACAATCATGCGAACGAGGCTAAAAACATGGTGAATGAGTTTTATGCCCAAAAGAATAATTTAGCAAACTACAAAGGCTGTGATGTATATCACGATTTTAGGGATGTTCTTGCTCGTAAGGATATTGATACAGTAATGATAGCAACTCCTGACCACTGGCATCCGCTAATCTCTGTTGCAGCGGCTAAAGCAGGGAAAGATATTTATTGTGAAAAGCCTCTGACCAATTCAATTCCTGAAGGAAAGGTAGTCGTTGATACAATTCGCAAGTATCGGCGGGTATTCCAGACAGGTAGTCATGAGCGTTCACGCGATAATGCAAGGTATGCCTGTGAGTTAGTGAGAAATGGACGAATTGGAAAACTTCACACTATACGGGTTAATATGCCTGTTGATAATCATACACCTATCCCTCCACAACCAGAAATGCCTATCCCTCCAGGTTTTGATTATGACTTCTGGTTAGGTCCTGCACCCAAAGAACCCTATACTGAAAAGAGATGTCATTTCTGGTTCCGTTATATTTTAGATTACAGCGGTGGCGAGATGACTGACCGTGGTGCACATATTATTGATTTGGGGCAATTAGGCAATGGCACAGATAATACTACGCCAATCTCTGTGGAAGGTAAAGGTATCTTCCCGAGGGAAGGCTTATTCAATACAGCAATGAGTTATGAATTCCGTTTTGAGTATGCAAATGGTGTGGAAATGATTGGTAAAAGTGTTGGTCCTCGTGGAATTAAATTTGAAGGCGATAAAGGATGGATTTTTATATTTATCCATGGTGGCGACTTGAAGGCAGACCCACCTTCATTACTTCAAGAGACGATAGGACCTAATGAACTACACCTGGGTAGGAGTAAGGGACATCATAAGAATTTCATTGATTGTGTCAAATCACGAAAAGACCCAACGGCTCCGGTGGAAGTGGGCTATCACACGGCTACAATGTGCCATATAGCAAATATTGCTATGCGACTTGGTAGAAAATTAAATTGGGACCCCGAAAAGGAAATGTTCATCAATGATGATGAAGCAAATCGTATGATGCAACCGTCTATGAGAGCACCATGGACATTAGTTTAATAATAAGGAGAGAAAAAATGAAAAATATATATGCAAAAATATCAATTATAGCAACATTAGTCATTTTAGTATCTGTTGCTATCTATGCACAGGAAGTTCCCGACATTAAAAGTTCTCTTGACTACTTGAAAACATATAAGTTTGGAATGAATAGAGAACCATTAGAACCTATTCTGAACGCTATTAGAACTACAAAAAACAATCCTCAAAAACAAGAACAACTGTCAAAACAATTAGTTAGTGTTCTCCCTGAAACATCTATTGATGGAAAGAGATTTATTGCTCGTCAATTACTGTTTATCGGAACACCTTCCATTGTTCCAAATATTGCCCCTTTGCTAAAAAATCCTGAAACGATTGATATTGCATGCCGTATTTTAGAGCAAATTCCAGGAAAAGAGGCAACGCAATGTTTGATAGAGGCACTACAACAATCCACTTCAGACGATGACAAAGTTTTTATCCTTAATTCGTTAAGTCGTAGAAAGGATGCACAAGCCATAGCGGTTTTAGCACCTTATTTAGACAATTCCTCAGAGAAGGTTTGCAACTCTACGGTCCTTGCCCTTGCCTCTATTGGCGGCAAAGACGCAGCAAAAATACTCTGGGATTGGGCAAAGAGTAAGAATACCATAGAAAAATTAGAAGTCCAATCATCTATACTCAAAATTGCAGATAAGTTATCGTCAGATGCGAATGAAAAGAGCACTGTTCTGGAAATTTACTCTTCCTTATTTGCAGATAATCGTGTTACTTCTGTAAACAAGGGATATGCTTTGCGTGGGCTGGTTCAATTAAAAGGGAAAGATATGTTTGATGATGTTTGGAACTGTGTGATGAGTGAAGATAAGATTCTTTCAGCAACCGCAGTAGATTTGTTAAAAGACCCATCTTTTCCTAACAATTTGGTTGCTGAAAAGTGCATAAATACATTGAAAACAGCCAGTCCTCGAATTCGATTAGGACTGTTAGAAGTAATAGCCTCTCGTAAAATTGCAAGTGCAATGCCGCAAGTTCTGGACTTAGCAGAGACCGCTGAACCAGAAGTAAAAATTGCTGCAATCCAGTGCCTTGCGAAAATTGGGGACATTAAGGCAATGGAATCTTTATTAAATATGGCTTTGAATGCACCAAAAGAAATTAAAGAGGTTGCACAGGATACGCTGACAAAAATGGATATTCCCGATGGCAACAAATATTTGATGGAGAAGGTTCAAGAGGATAATACAAAGATTAAAAAATTGGCTGTGCAATTGCTAACAGAGCGGAGAGCAACCGACGCAAGAGAGTTAATGGCAAGTATTATAGAAAAAGGCGATAAAGATGTTTTAGATGATGCGTTGACCTATTTTGGAATAGTAGGCAGAGAATCAGATTTACCTTTTTTGTTTAGTAAACTAATGACAGATGAAACCAATGCCCCTGCTTACATAACTACTATTTCTTTGATTCTCGATAAAATGGTTGATGAATCGCAAAGGGTCAAGACAATTACAGAACAATGGAAACAATGCCAGAATGATGCACAAAAGAAAGCAATGGTTGCCTTATTGGGCAATTTAAAGAGTCCTGAATCCTTCACTGTATTGAAAGAATTGTTGAGCAGTGAGCCGACATTGAAAACGCCTATTTTACAAGCAATTGCTCGTTGTGAAGATGTTAATGCGTTAAATGAAATAATGAGTGCTATTGAAAAAGAACCAGCAGGTGATGTAAAAAATGCTGGGATTTTATCTTCATTAGACCTTTTGAGAAATCTACAAGACCTCACAGAACGGCAAAAATATGATTATTATATAAGCCTATGGCAAATGGCAGGAGACAATCCGAATATTCAAAAAAATATATTGGGTGGCATATCCAAATTGAGTTTGCTGGATGCTTTTAATTTCGTTGAAGGTATAAGTGTCACAGATGCGTTAAAAGCAGATTGGGCAAATGCTCGCTTCAATCTGGCAAAAAATTTATGTTTTGCTTATCCATCTAAAACTGTATCTATTCTTGAAGAAACATTACCTAATTTGAAGGATAAACAGGCAGAAGAAGTAAAACGACTGCTAAATGGTCTTAAAAATGTTGGCGATTTCTTAACTACATGGAGTATCAGTGGACCCTATAAGGTAGAAAATTATAATTCAGTTAGGTTATTCAATGAAATGTCATTTCCACCAGAAACAGATATAAATTCTGTTAAGGATTGGCGAATTTTACCTATGAAGGTTCGTGCCGATGGCTTGATATATGCCGACTTGTTTGAATTCCTTAATGGCGAATTAGAATGTGTTGCCTATGTCGCATGCAAAATTACCGTTCCTGAACCGAGCGCAGCAAA
>DAOOVZ010000247.1:0-3549 GCA_035370665.1 Candidatus Hydrogenedens sp. | reverse complement strand
AATCAGCCCCCTTACTTTTTAACAATGGCTTCACAAATAGCAGATGTGGTTGAACAATATTCAATTCAACTATGGCACGCTCATTATGCGATACCTCATGCCAGCACTGCACTCCTTGCAAAGAGTATGTTGCCGGACAATTTAAAATTCTGTTTAATAACGACCCTTCATGGAACAGATATTACTATTGTAGGGGCAGACCCTTCTTTGTATAAGGTAACAAAATATACAATGGAGAATAGTTGTGCAGTTACCGCAGTGTCGGACTGGCTAAAGCATGAGACAGAAAGGGAATTTAATTTATCAAAACCTATTCATAGAATCTATAATTTTGTTGACTCCTCTCGGTTCAAATTGCAAAATAAGGCTAAACTTCCATGGATAGAGAAAAACAAAAAAATAATTATGCACATATCCAATTTTAGGGCAGTAAAAAGAGTAACAGATGTTATTCGTGTATTTGCAAAGATTTTAGATAAAGTTGATGCTCAATTATTAATGATAGGAGAAGGTCCTGAGAAAATTTCTTCTGTTGGAGTTGCTCGTCAACTTGGGATTTTAGATAAAATAAGATATATAGGAAATTATCCTAATGTAGAGGAACTCTTAGCTCATGCAGATTTAGTGCTTCAACCGAGTGAACATGAGAGTTTCGGTATGGTAGCATTAGAAGCAATGATTTCCGGTGTTCCTGTGATTGCTACAAGAAGTGGTGGTATACAGGAAGTTGTTGTTGATGGTGAGACAGGTTTTCTATGTGAAGTAGGCGATATTGAAAAAATGGCAGAATGGGCTATACAAGTTTTATCTGATAAAAAATTGAAAGAAGAAATTGGGAGAAAAGGAATAGAAAGAGTAAAAAAGTATTTTAGCGTGGATAAAATAATCCCTCAATATGAGTCGTTATATTTAGAAACAATACAAAAACATATAAACAAATTTAAATAAAAGAAAAAAAATATTATGAAAAATGAAAATTTAATTAGAGTTGGCATTTTTTATGACGGTAATTTCTTCTTTCATGTAAGCACCTATTACCGATATGTTCACCCACCCAGAAAAAGGATATCTATCGGTGGTTTGCATGAATTTATACGAAGAAAAATATCTGAATTTGAAGAGGTTGATATTAGATATGTGCATATAGTAACTTCTCATTTTTTTAGAGGTAGATTACCTGCTAAAGAAGCAGATTTAGAAGATAAACTATACTCGGAACGTGTTTTTGAAGATATATTAATGAGTGAGGGAATAGTTACTCATTATATGCCGATACGAATCAAAAGTGAGAAACGACATGAGACAGGCATTGATGTCTGGTTTGCATTGGAGGCTTATGAAGCAATTGTGCATAATGAATTGGATATACTTGTATTAATTACAGGCGACGCAGATTTTATTCCTCTCGTTAAGAAAGCACATTCCGCAGATGTAAAAGTGATGATTTTAGGTTGGGATTTTAAGTATACAGATGAAACAGGTTATGAGCAATCCACATTGACTTCGACGGAACTCTTAAACTCTTCCACTTACCCTTTACACATGCACACCTTGATTGATGAAGGATTGAAAAGAGAAGACACTGATATATTGAATCTATTTATAGAATTGAAAGAGGAAGTAAAAAATAATCAGACAAAAACATATTACAAAGGTAAAATACATTCCTTAAAAGAAGGATATGGATTTATTTCCTGTCCGGATTTTCCAAACAATGTATTCTTTCACTACTCCGCCCTGAATAATCAGAACTTTCAAGAATTATATATAGGACAAACAGTAGAGTTTCTCATCCACGAGTCGGACAAGGGAATAGTAGCCCAACCTGTTATTATTGTCGAACAATAAATATAACAAATTCACAGTTAAATAGAATAATCTATTTCTTTTTGAGGTCTTCTAACCAGGGAAGTTCTTCTTTTTTCTCTATCTGAACGCCTTTTTGTGGATGCCATCTTTTATTTGAAGAAGTCACGGAAACCCATTCATATTCCCCTGAGGCAGGATATAATGTATAAAGTTTTCCACCTTTTGGAACATAATCGGCACCATAACTACCGTAACCTGTCGCTCTTCCATAAATCAAATCAATCCCATCTAATACCCCTGAATAGTCATTTACATGGTCATGACCACAAATACATGCCTTTAGTCCAGGAATTTTCTTTATGTAATTAAATGATTCACCTCGTTCCTCTTCATAACATACCTTTTCAAATTTAACACCTGACGCTATTTTATTTTCCCAGATGGTATGATATTGATAGATAGGAATATGACATGCCATAAATGATGGCACTACAACATTTGCATTCTCATTACACCACTGGTCAAGCCATTTCCTTTGCTCTTCTCTAATCCCATGATTATTGCTATTTATACAAACAAATCTCCACAGTTTTTTATCGTCATCAGTGGTAATAAGAACTTCATAATTGCCTTCATTTATTCCACCACGATACATAGAATTTTTTGCAGCGGCTAACAAATCATGTCCATTAGAATAGTCTGCTAATACATCATGATTTCCCCATGTATAAAACCAGGGAACTCCCAGAGAACCAAAAAATTCAGATGATTCCTCTAAATATTGAAGTCCTTTCCCAAACGCATTCTCATTCCAAACATCACCCGTTATAGCAATTAAATGGGGTTGAGTGAGGTCTATAATTCTCTTAATATCTTCTCTTGTAGATTTATCTATGTTTTTATCTCTTCGATAAGGATTAAAATGAATATCCGTAAATTGTAAAAGTTGTATGGTTTTTGGATTTCCTGAAATTTTCAAAGTGTATCTGCTTTCTTTTATTGTTTCTGATTTTTGCATTCCAACTGGAAATTTTTCTTCTTTTTTCTTTGCGAGGACTCTCCCCCCTTTTAAAGCAGCTAAAGTTCCAATTAAGCCACTTCCAATAAAAAATCTTCGTGAAACTTTTTTCTTATCCATTGTAAGTTTCTCCTTTATTTTAAAAATTTTTATAATATAATACGAACATTATATATAAAGATATAAAAATGAGACAGAAATTTATCAAAATAAACTCTGATATAAGACTATCTCTTTATGATTTTGGTGGCAAGGGAGCGCCTTTGATTTTTTGCCATTTTACTGGTGGCTTGGGTTTATTGTGGCAAATTACTGCTGAACTTATCAAAAAGGATTATCATTGTTTTGCTTATGATGCAAGAGGTCATGGAGATTCGAGTAAACCTTTAGACGCAAGATTATATGATTGGAATGAGCATTTAAGCGATTTGATTTATTTAGTTAACTACATAAAAGACATAACCCAATCTGACATTATTTATGGTGTGGGTCATTCTTTTGGAGGAGCATGTCTTTCACAGACAGTTATACATACACAAAAAATATTGAATTGGAAAAAAATAATACTTATTGAACCTATTGTTGGCCCTGATAAATTTGATTTTCAGAGGAATAATATGTCAAAAGTAGCAGAAAAAAGGCGTGGTGTTTTTAAGTCTGAAGAGGAATTAGAAAATCTGAGGAATAAGTATCCATATAAAGATTGGAGAGAAGATGTCTGG
>DAOOVZ010000246.1:0-3577 GCA_035370665.1 Candidatus Hydrogenedens sp. | reverse complement strand
GAACCAGAAAAAATTGTGGAAAGTATAAAAGGATTAAAAAATATAGAAATTGAAGGAACATTTTCTCACTTTTCACTTGCTTTTTACAAAAAGGACAAGTATACTAAAATACAATTTGATAGATTTATAAAAGGTATAATCTGGGAAAGAATGGCTCTAACGCCTGATTGGGCGTTATGTTATCTCTATAATTCTATAATCATTGCCTTACTGGAAGAATATTATGCTAATCATGGGGAATATCCTGTTTCATTGCAAGAAATAGCATGCTATTTCACTGAAGAGGATTTAACCTTGATAAATGAATATTTCAATATATCTATATCGCCTCAAAATTATTGCATAGATTTCAATCCAGAGCCACATCCGAAGAGAGTTTATAAAAACTTGTATTGCCATTGGAATATGGTAGAGTAATCGCTTATCTAATATTTTTCTATATAAAAGCATTGCTTAATGAATAAGACAGGATTTCTTACTTGCTATGACTAGTTAAAAACATGTAAAGTTATTAAAAAAAATTGTTTAAAAGTCATTTATAATTATTGAAAAAAAATAAATTCAGATAACCTATAAAGGAGATATAGATGTCACAATTTACTTTGTTTGATTGGATTGTTCTAATTGTTTATTTTTTAGCCATGGCAGCGATGGGACCCCTGTTTGCACATCGTGGGAAAAGCACTGAGGGTTATTTTTTGGGCGGGCGTTCTTATCCTGGCTGGCTTTTAGGCTTATCCATGTTTGCTACCAGCATTAGTTCAATAACTTTTGTGGCATATCCGGCTGATGCTTATAAAACGGCTTACCTTCGGTTTTTGCTCTGTCTTATGCTGCCGGTTGGTGTGTATCTTGCAAGTTTAATATTTTTACCATTTTATCGGCGAGCAGGTATTGTATCGGCATTTGAATATCTGGAGGGTCGTTTTGGACCTGTGACGCGTGCTTATGCGGCAATAGCCTTTATAATAAGTCAATTGATTCGTCTCAGTTTAATATTATATCTTGTTAGTCTGCTCGTATATGAAATGACACATTTGAATCCGTATGTGTGTGTGTTAATTGGAGGAATTGTTACCTCGTTCTATACGGTTTTAGGCGGGATTGAAGCGGTCATCTGGACGGACTTTATACAATCGTTTTTACTCTGGGCAGGTGGCTTTATCTGTCTGGGAATAGTAATATGGAGTGTGCCCGGTGGATTGGGGACAATCATAAAAGAAGCAGTTGCCGATGGGAAGTTTATGCTGGGTGATTTGAACATGACAACAGGCAAACTTGAACCTGCAAGATGGGGTTTTTCACTTTCAGATAAAACAATACTAATGATACTTCTTGTAGGACTAAATCAATGGCTTACAGAATATAGTAGTAATCAAAATGTAATTCAAAAGTATGTAGCGGCGAGAAGTCCTAAGGATGCCTTACAAGCAATATGGGTTTGCTGTTTGTGTAGTATTCCTACTTGGGGGTTTTTCATGTTTCTGGGGACTAGTTTGTATGTTTATTTCAAGATTTTTCCCGACCCACAGGCACATGCAATGCTTACAGGACAATTAAAAGCAGACCAAATTTTGCCCTATTTTATTGTTAAAGTCTTGCCAAGTGGACTTTCAGGTCTGGTCATTGCAGGTGTACTCGCAGCAGCCATGTCGTCTCTCTCTTCAAGTATAAATGCCGTCTCTGCGGTTAGTATTGTAGATATATATAAACGGCATATAGCCAAAGGTCGTTCTGACCAACATTATGTATATGTGGCTAAAGCAATCGCCATTATAAGTTCTGTATTAATGATTGGGGGTGCTGTGCTCTTATTAATGGCAGAAAGTAAAACTTTACAGGATACCGCTACAAAACTTTCTTCAATTAGTGCAGGGGGACTATTAGGGCTTTATCTCTTGGGGTTTATGACAAAGCGAGGTGATGGAAGAGCCGTGTTCAGCGGGATTGTCGTTACTGTAATATTTTGTTCTTATATTTCATGCATCGAATTGGGCTGGATTACGAAAGACTTGTTCTTAAACATGGGAGTATCTGAAAGTATGAGTAAACTCATTGCACAACCATTTGATTCATACTACACAAGACTCATAGCAGACGCGTTATTATTTGTTATTGGCTATGTTCTTGCTATAACATTTCTACCTGCAAAACCGAGAGATTTGAAAAATTTGACAATCTGGACAAGGGATTAAATCTAGACTTGTTATATACAATAAGAAAAGACTATTTATAATATTTAATAGGTTTATATAATGAGAAAAACATCCTGTTCAAGAAGAGAGTTTATTTCAGCAATGCTGCTTGTTCCACCTATTGTGCCACTGGCTTTAAGCACAGGGCAAGAGGTAGAAGTATTTAAATGGTTTTTAAACCCAGATAATAGCAGTCATGTGGAACAATTGCGAGCAGAGAGATACATAGCCTCTATGCGTGTTTATGCTAATTCTTACGATACAGAAACATTTATTGTATGGAAACTCTACCAAAGTAATGGGAAACTGCTGTTAGAAAAAACAGATAAACCCTATGTATTGAATAAAGGCTATAATGAAGTCTGTTCAATATTTGAAATTCCAAAAATTTCCGAAAGAGAGATAATAAATAATAGCAATTTGCAAATATTTGTTTCGGCTGAAAGTGTATTTCGCAATACAGGTGAAGGAGTTTGTGTTGAACAGTTGCAAATTGAATTAGATACACAGAACAGTTAATAGTAGAAAATAATCAAAATATAAGATTTTACTAAATTTATTTGAGCCTTTTTACCAAATATAGTCTATATCAAAAATAAATAAAACTAGCGAAGAATAATTACATCAACAAATGTATCTATTGAATTTTCGTTTGAGTTTTCTTTCTTTTTTGATGGTATAAGGTTTTTTGCAGTAACGACAATGGTTTAATATGATGATGAATAGAGATAGCAATAAGATTATCTATGCTATATTTGTTATTAAATAAAATACAAGAAAGTTGAAATGGAAGACTTTGGAAATTATGTTGCTATCTCGTAATGTTCCTTGTCGAGTAATAGTGTTTATAATACATATTTTTAGGTGATTGAATAAAACAGCTTATCTGCACATTTGCGTCTTACTTGGCGACTTTCGCGGTTTATCTCTTAATCTCAAAAAACTAATGATAGAGGTTTGGCTATTATTTTTGTATAAACCAAATTGATTTCTCAAAGGTCTTAATGTATAAATATTTTATGAAATAAAAATAGATATGAATTTGTTTTTACTTTCAAAGTTAAAAATCAACTCATTAAATAAGGAGAATCAAGATGAGAAGTAAAATCTTAAATACGAGTAAGATTGTTGTTGCCACCTTTGTTGTGCTTGCCCTTTTTATTACAATGGCAAGTTTTGCTGAACCCCAGACAAATGAGAAACCGGCTTCAGCATGTCCGTTACAAAAAGACAAACCCGGCTGCTGTGCGGCAAAAGATGTTTGCCCTGCACAAAAAGATGGGTCAAAGTCTTGTAAGCCTTCTTGCTGTCCAATGAAGAAATCTTCATCCGAAGATTCCAGTTCTAAATCAAAAGATGAAAAGTAAAAACCATAAGTGTTT
>DAOOVZ010000245.1:0-3583 GCA_035370665.1 Candidatus Hydrogenedens sp. | reverse complement strand
GAGAATTACAATTAAATTAATTACACTTATGATAGATACAAATTTTTTGTGAGTCTGTGGTTTGAAAAAGTCTCCTGCAAGTGCCAATTCTAAAGCCCAGATTAATAGGATATTGGTCATAACATCTATGGAAGTCCAGAATTGAATGGTCGGAAATATGTGATGAATGATAGTAGGGATTGCAGTAATGATTATAGTCAGGTAGAAAAACAGCCAGCGTAAAGGTTGTTTTTCGTCAAAATACCAGAATAGTGTTGTAATAATTCCTGAGAATAAAGTCGCAAAGGAGGTTACTACATTGGCAATGTGAGCATCATGTAAATACATGGCATATTTCCCCTTTCATATTTATTTTAAAGACACAAAACAAATATATAATAATGCTACTCATTAAAACATTTTCACTAATAATAAAGTCAAATTAAAAAAAATTATAGGGATTAGAGATATGAATAAATGTAGAATAAAATTAATAAGTCTATTTCTTCTCTGCTTTGTGTCATTTTATTGTTTTGCACAGGACCTGGACAGCAGGAAACAGAGGTTTTTGTCCTTTTTTGAAGCATTGAAAAATATTCCTGTTGATAGTTCTATATCAGCAGAAAAAACAGAAAAAATTAATGCTCTAATTGAAAGATTAAATGGACTTACTGCTGAATCAGAATTAGAAAATATTTATAAGGAATTTATATCTGTCCGTGATTGGTTATTGAAAAATGCAATAGAGAAACCTACTCTGCCAGCAGGGTCGTTTCGCGAAGATAACGATTTCTGGATTCTAGAAAATCCAAATATGATAGTTAAATTATCAAAAAAAGATTTGGTTTTATCCGCAAATTACCAGCAATGCCAATGGGATTTTCTCTCTGCTGATGGAAATGATGTGATTTTTGCAGATAAAAGATTTTCTTTAACCTCTGCAAAACAGATTACATGTGAAGAGTTAACAACAGGTTTCAGTAAAGCATTTACTTTGCGATTTGGAGACTTCCCAGAACTTCCAGATTTTGCTATTTATATAACTTTCTATCTTTCCGATAATCAATTAACCATTGATATTGCTTCCTCGTATATTGCAGGAATGTTACAGGAAATTCACTTCCCCAAGGCAGTTTCACTAAATATATCTCCAGAAGAGTTCAGCGTGCTCCCTGTTATGCAAGGGATGCTGTTGCCAGCAAATTATCCGCAAAAGTTCAATGGGAAGGATTTGTGTAATTCGCGTATGCTTTATATGCCCTGGTGGGGACATCTTAAAGGCGGGAATGGATTGCTAACCATATTAGCCACCTCTTATGACGCAGGGGTAGAGTATCAACATCCGGAAGGTGGACCAACCCGAGTGCAACCAATATGGTATTCCAGTTTAGGAAAATTGGGATATTTGCGAAGTATTCAATATTACTTTTCGACTAATGCAAATCATGCTACCCTTGCAAGGCAATACCGTCAGTGGGTAAAGGAACATGGACACTTTGTCTCGATAAAAGAAAAAATTGCCAGATGTCCGTTATTGGAACAGATAATTGGTGTGCCTGTCATTCATACAGGTGCTCTATATCACTTTGAGGAAACATCAAATTACTATAATAAAGACACTGTTGAAAAAAACCATCAACTTGTCCCATTTAGTAAAATTTCTGAGCAACTTAAAGGGCTTAAAAATAAAGGTGTTGATAAGGCTTATGTCCATTTAGACGGCTGGGGTTATCTGGGATATGACAGCGGACATCCCGACGCTATTCCGCCTGGGTATGAAGCCGGCGGAGTAGAAACAATGAAAGAACTGTCAAAAACTTGCAAAGAATCAGGTTATATCCTTGCACTTCACGACCAATATAGAGATTTCTATTTAAATGCCGTCTCGTTTAATCCTAAATTAGCCGTGTTAAATCAATCCAGACAACGGGAACAGCATAGTGTCTGGTGTGGTGGACCACAGATGACACTCAGTCCAAGATTTATATTGCCGTATGTTCAAAGGAATCATAATTGGCTCATAAATCACGGCGTTGAGATTCAGGGAGTTTATATTGATGTTCTCTCTATTGTTCCATTAGAAGAAAGTTTTGAACCATTTTGTCCTGTTAGCCGTGCTGAATGTGCAAACTATCGCATACAGGCTTTTCAATTCTTGAAATCGAAAGGATATATCATGAGTTCAGAAGAGCCAACCGATTATCTCGCCTCGGTTATAGACATTGTTCATCATGGACCCTACTGGATACACCCATCTCTGGATGGTGGAGAAAAGGTAGGGATACCTATTCCATTATTCAATTTGGTTTATCACGATTCGCTTATTATGCCATGGAGTATGACAGAAGACGGTGGCTGGGGAATCCCGAAAGGAGACGCAGGGTATTTATACTGTATTTTGAATGCAGGCATGCCTTATTTGAGTATCCAGGCAGATGAGCAAGAAATCAACAGGGTAAAAGAAATCTGTGCCCTTGCAAAACATTGCCAATTTCTGGAATTGACAAATCATGAATTTCTAGACGAAAACTACCGCAAACAAAAAACCACCTTTTCCGATGGAACGACTATAACAATAGACCTCGACCAGAAAACCTACGAAATTAATTATTCTCAACAGTAATTATTAAAATCTCTGAATTTTTTTTGATATAAGATTTATTTAAAGTCCCTATATCAAAAATTCAGGTCTTATTGGGACAAGGACTGGAAAACCTGTTTGAATGAATCTTTTAATTGTTTCCACCAGGAAGGGGTTTTGCGGAATGTTTCGACGGCTTCGGAGCAGTTTCTACATATCTCTGGTAAATGACAGCAGTCTTCCATGTTCAGTCCTTCGCGAATCATTTGTAGACGCGGGGTATTCCATATTTCAGTTATAGATTTTTCATTCAAATCACCCAGGATAGTAGTTCTAAGCCAATCCACACAGCAAAGCACTACCTCTCCATTAAAAAGAACACACATCTCACGAGTGGGGCGGATACATCCCCTTCTCTGTTGCATTTGTGGGGTATTTGATAGACTTAATACATTAGCAATATTACCACCTCGATTTTCAAGGGCAGATAGAACAAGGCGAATATTATGCTTTCCCCAGAACTTTTTCATGTCATCAATTTCCGCCTCATTTTTTGAGGTAATGATAGCAGAAACCCTGAAATCCATTGTGGAATGGTGTTTTTTCAATAGGTTAGAAAAGTTGATGATGTTTTCTACAACAGGTGTAGCAGGATAACCCATAAGTTCTTTATTCTTATCGTCATCCAGGGACTGTAAACTAATTTTTAGCCTTTTTAAGCCACTTTTAATAAGTCTCTCACCCATTTCTTTTGTTAGTTTTGTCCCATTGCTAACGACCAATGTAGTTACATCTGGCATTTTGTAATGGATATATGTGATTAATTCAGGAAGTCTTTCATCTAATAAAGGCTCATTCTGGAGGTATGGCATAATCCTATGTGGCTTTAATGGAACTAATTGGTCAATGATTGAACGAAATAACTCCTCAGACATTCTCCCTGTTGGTAAATGTGCATGGATAAATTGTTCATTGGGACAAAAAACGCAACGACCATTACAGCCTGTCTGTGTTTGTATCTGT
>DAOOVZ010000244.1:0-3621 GCA_035370665.1 Candidatus Hydrogenedens sp. | reverse complement strand
TGCTATAATCTATGTCCGTATAGCACTCTACGATTTTGGGCTATGTTTTGAAGGGAATGCTCGCTCTGCTATAATCTTAAAGGCATAAACCCCTCAAACATAGCGAAAAGGGAGGGATTTTTGTTAAAAAAGTAGTAATTGGGGAGTGGGTTCTTCTGCTTTTCTTTTCTTTTTTGACATGAATATTTCCATTTTTTCAAATTGTTTGTCCGTTATGTAGAGTAAACGGACTTCTCCTCGTGGGGGAATTCCTTGTCGAATTCTTTTTTTGTATGGTTCGCTTGCTTCTTCACTTGGGAAGTATCTACCGTAAATAGAAAATTGTAACATGGAATAACCTTCCCTTAGCAGCATATTGCGGAACTGTGTAGCGTGTCGACGGTCTTCAGCTGTTTCTACCGGTAAATCAAACATGGCTATCATCCACATACCTTTGTATCCTGATAGTTGAAGGAGATTATTTTTTGTTTTTTTGTTAGTCATATCTATTTATTTATATTTATAATTCCCGTGTGATGGAAGAAGGGCGTATCGCCATACGCCACTACATACGGATTAACATACATAAATAAATACGGATTCATCTGCATTTACAATTCTTTGTTAGTCATATTTATTTATATTTATAATTCCTGAGTGATGGAAGAAGGGCGTATCGCCATACGCCCCTACATAACGGATTAATATACATCCATATATAAGAACTGATGTGTATTTACAATTCTTTGTTATCATATATGAAGAAGGACGAGTTACTATACATCCATACACAAAGATTGGCGTGCATTATAATTCCTTATTCTTGTATCTCTAGGGCGTATCGCCATACGCCACTACATACGGATTAATATTGTTGCAAATAAATAATTGTCTGTCATTCTCGTATTGCCATACATATAAATTCTTTGTCTTTATTTTCATGCGATTTCCGGTAGAATAAGTGATTTTCTTTTTTCTTCAAACATTTGAGCAAGTGATACTGCTGTTCGGAAAGTAATATCAAATAGGGTTCGTTCTTCATCATCCATTTTATATTTTTTAAGTAGACTCTGTATTAGAAATTGTTTTGCTTCCTTGTTCAGTTCTACAAAGGCATCTTTACCTTCCATAAATTTGACTACTGCATAATCCACAATGGGTCTGTAAGGTTCCATCAAATCGTCTGCCAGACAGAACGGGTTATATCGGTTATGATGGTGAATGCCTATGCTTGGGTTTAATCCTGCACTTACGATTGCGCGGGCTGTAATCCCGCGTAATACTGCATAGCCATAATTGAGTAGTGCATTGATTCCTCCTGCCTCAGGATTTCTATGGAACTCAAATTCCGGTGGAAACAGAGAGTTCCAATATTTTCTACTTGCTAATCCTTCAACATTATCGGGGTCGCCGGACTGCACGCGTTCCGCCAGTGGAATTAATCCTTTATCGTCACCATAGAGTTCCAGTAATAGTCTGCCCTGTGCCTGAATCTTGACTTTTATGATTTGCTGCCAGGCTCTTTTGCGTATAGGCAGTGAGGATTCAACCTGGTATTGTAAGCGTTCCATTTGTAGATGGTGTCCTACCAGTGGATACATCATTCCGATAGGCATTCGTTTTTCATCACAGGTAATAAAGACTGCTCCATTTTTCATTAACCCAGACAATACAGGTTGAGTTAGACTTACGGCTGGGTGGGATACGATAACCACAGCCACTTCCGACAAAGGTATAAAAATCTCCTTATCTCCCCGTGTTATTGCAAGCCGCTGTAAATCAATATTAAGCCGTCCACCTTCTTCGGACAGGTCTATAATATGTTCAGTCATTTGCTATCTGCACTTCTCCTAACGCATTTATTGCAATTTTTTTTGCCTCAGATTGTTGAAGAGTAGATGGATATCTAGTCAAACCTACCCACGATTTGGGTGATTTAGCAGCATAATGCTGTAAAAAGAACATAACTTTCGCACCAGAAGCGTATTCAGAAACTATAACCACAGTATAATAATCGAACTTTCCGTCTTTATCCTTCATATAAACCATATCACCTTTGCAAAGGCTGAATAGGAATTTTGCACCTTCAATCTCTTTGCCATCGCGTATTAATTTTCGCTGGATAATTTCCTCTCCTTTCTTTTTTCTCTGCATTGCTTCAAACATACTCACCACATTTGCATCCCAGACGGTTCTACCCTTTTTATCTACTGTTTCAAAAATTTCGATGTGGTGATTTTCATCTGTTGCGACATATCTCACTCGTTCATTTTTGCCAACAGGAAATACAGGAACTTTCTTTTTTATTCGGACGGATTTGATAGGGATTTTAAGACCTTTTTTGTTGGGCATGAGTGGATAGTTTTCGGGTTCAGCAAATACTTTCAGGTTATCTGTTCCTAATTCTTCCAATTTCTTTTTAACAGTTTCTCGGACTATTGGGTCAACAATATCTTCCAATTCACCTCTGGACAAACTACCTAACGGTTTGCGCACATGCACTACGGTTTCGCCTTCTTTATCACCGGGCTTGGGTGGACTGTAATTTGTCTCTTCATGAAGCCGTCCACTGACTTTCCGCTCAGGTCTATGTGATACGATAATGTTTAAAACCTTTTCGTGTGCTTCGTTGAATAGGGTATCCCAGGGTGGTTGTATAAATCGCCACCAGCGGTCTTTTCTGTGTTCATCCTTAGGTATTTCTTTTGCCTGTAGGGATATATTTTTAACCATTGCGGGAGAAGTTAATGCTATAACGATGGCATCAATTGCATGCTGACGATGGTCTTCGCGATTTTTTTCGGGGCTACCCAGAACTTTATTTAAATCCCACATACGTCGAACAAGAGCGGTTGTTGGACCGGAGACAGTAAAGATATGTTTGCGATATTCTCTACCGTATAATAAACCGCAATACAATGCGGCTTCTTTTGTTGCATATCTCGTGTCATTTAATTGAGAACTGGAAAATCGGTCAATAAATTTTTCTAATTCTTCTCCATGCAGTTTAAACCGTTGTAATTTTTCTTCGGCATTTTTCAATGGGTTAAATTTACTGACTCTTTCAAGGATTTCATTCCATCGTGTTTCATTAGAAGCATAGGCTTCATAAGGGGTTTGATTATGTTTTCTTTCCCGATTTTCTTCATGATAACAGAGTGTTTTATTTTTGAATGAATCGTCCATACATCTGCTAAGAGGGATGATATGTTCTATATCAAATTGTGATTCGGGTCCGAAGAGTGCGGTGAAACTGATTGAACGCCCTGTGTATGGACAGGTCCAGTTGCATTCATCAGCAAGCATATATCTTTCAATATCACTACGAGTGGGATTTGTAATTCCCTGACTTTGGAGTCTTTGTTTAATTTTTTCGCGTACTTGTTCTAAGTCGCGGCTGTTCTTCCATATCGTTTCTCGTTCTTTTTTTGTATTTCTCAAATCTCTTGCGGTTTCGATACGGATATATTTAGGTTTTCCATATCGTTTTACAATTTCGTTGATAACCTTCCGCATTTCTGCTAATGTGCGTGTTACGGTTGGATTGCGAATTTCGCCGATAGGTGCTTCTTCTAATGGTGGAAGTAATTCAACCCTAATATCATCACGCAGTTCATCCATTCCGTATATGACTTTGACAAG
>DAOOVZ010000243.1:0-3634 GCA_035370665.1 Candidatus Hydrogenedens sp. | reverse complement strand
ATGACAGCCCATATCACATAGAACGCCACCACCCTGCCGTGTCGGATTCCAAAACCAACCTTCATGAGGACCTGAGTGCTCTTCAGATGAGCGAGCCAGTGCAATAGGTCCCATGACAGACTCAACCGATGATAATTGTGCTCTTTGACTACGAATTACTTTCATGTGAAGTTGATTCTCAAAATAGGCGGTAGGCAACTTTGTTGATTTTGCAATGGCTACCAGTTCCATAGACTCTTTTACTGTTCTTCCTAATGGCTTTTCACAAATGATTCCTTGTATTGATGCACCTGCTTTAACTGAGTCTGCAATTTTTTGCATAATCTCTAATCTTGCAAAATTAGGAACAAAAATAGCTACAGCATCAACATTTGAACAAAGGTCTTTTATACTTTTGTATACTTTGCAGTCGCCCACGCCTAATCGTTTTGCAAGTGCCGATAATTCGCCGGCACCTTTAAGTGCATAGACCCCCGCCAATTCAACATCCCGAACACTTTGTAGTGCCTTCGTGTGAAAACGAGCAATGAAACCGGCTCCAATAAATCCCAACCTGAAAACCTTCATCTTCAAACTCCTTATCTTATAGGTTTCTATTTATTATTTAGCGGTATTACAATAATACAATAAAAACTTATGGCATGCAAAAAAAAACAAATGAAACTTTTCTGGTCTATAGAGTATCTAAATAATTGCTTCTGTGATTGGAGATTGTTAGACTATAAAATGTTTGACATTTAACATTATATCTTGATAAAATTTACTGTATTCAAATTGGGAGAAATTATTAATTGTTCGAAAGGAGGTGAGAAAATGACAGATATGGAATCTCTGGTTAGTAAGATAAAGGAAGTCATCGCTAACCGTTTAAATCGTTCTATTGACGAGGTTACGGATGAAGCGCGTTTTATAGAAGACCTCGGGGCAGATTCTCTGGACCTGACAGAGTTATTGATGACCCTCGAGGAAGAATTTAATATTCAATTAGATGATGATGCAAATCAGATTATCACGGTAGGTGACGCTGTTAAGTATGTGTTATCTCGTGTAAAATAATTGAGAAATATTTATAGAAAAGTTACCTGTGGGATTTATAATCTCACAGGTAACTTTTTGCAGAGGTTTTAAATTGGATTTGGATATTGGAATGTAAATTTGATAGAATATATAAACTTTGTATTTGTTTTGAGTTTAGTATTTCTATGAATATAAATGAAAAAGAGGGTCAGTGGGAAACCTTATTTTTACATTGGGCGAAAAAATTAAAGTTTAAGCCTAAAAATATAAGTTTGTTCAAAATGGCAATGACACATTCTTCATATAGTAAAAAGATGCAACCAAACAGTTGTATGTTTGAATCATTGGAATTTCTGGGTGATGCCGTTTTAGGACTGGCAATTGCAGAGTATATTTATAAGGCAAACCCAGATTCCTCACCGGGAGAATTTACACTAATGCGTTCTTCCATTGTAAGGAGTCAATCATTAAGCGATGTGGCAAGAGATATAAGTCTCTCTGATATGATTCTTATGAGCAAAGGGGAAGAAAACGCTGGGGGTAGAGATAAGGACTCTATACTTGAAGACGCTATGGAAGCATTTATTGGTGCTTTCTATTTAGACCAGGGATGGACAAGAACAAAGAATTTTGCATATCGAATTTTTGAAACGCAACTTGATAGAACTTTATCCTTCTCTATTCAGAAGGATTCCAAATCGGAATTACAGGAACTGTGTCAAGAAAAACATTTTCCTTTACCTGAATATTGCGTTATAAAGGAAGAAGGACCTGACCATCAAAAGTGGTTTCAAGTCGGAATATATATAAATAATAAACTTATCTCTGTTGGAGAGGGAAAATCGAAGAAAAGTGCATCACAAATGGCTGCACAAAAAGCGTTATCTCTCCTTCAAAAGAAGGGTTGAAGTATTAGTAGTAAATATTTTTAATGCTTTGGAAGTGAAAAGAGAAAATAAAACATACAAGTTGTAAGAGAAACAAGTAAATAAAAATTAATAATTAATGAAAGGAGTAAATTATGTTGATGGGATTAGGTTACTTAAAAATTACAGGAGCCGCTTCAATATTGGCTCTGTTAGCCGTTGCCTACATGATTCAATATGTGCTGACGAAATCACAGGGCACTGAGAAAATGGCACGAATCTCAAAAGCGGTTCAAGAAGGTGCACTTGCCTTCCTTTTACGAGAATATCGTTATGTAATGGCTACAGTGCTTGTAATTGCTGTATTAATTGCAGTGGTAGGTGAATCAAGACCTGATTTGCCATTAGGCTGGGAAACATCGGTAGCCTTTCTTATTGGTGCTCTGGCAAGTGCTATGGCTGGTTTTTTGGGTATGTTTATTGCCACCCGTTCCAATGCGAGAACTACTGAAGCTGCTCGTTCTGGTGGCGTAAAGGCTGCTGTGGATGTGGCTGTTAGTGGAGGCTCTGTAATGGGTTTAGGTGTAGTCGGTATTGCTACATTTTTACTGGTTATTGTCTACAAACTCTTTGGTGGTGAAACACAAATTGTAAACGGATATGCTATGGGTGCTTCGTTAGTTGCACTATTTGCAAGGTCTGGCGGTGGAATTTACACAAAAGGTGCAGATATGGGTGCAGACCTGGTAGGTAAAGTAGAAGCAGGTATCCCTGAAGATGACCCGCGTAATCCAGCAGTGATTGCCGATAATGTAGGTGATAATGTCGGCGATGTCGCAGGATTAGGGGCAGACTTATTGGAATCTTATGTAGAGTCCATTATTGCAAGTCTTGCCGTAGCAGTAACAATTACTGCAACAACTGCAAATACTGATATGTATGTTAAGTCTTTCCCTTTCCTTACAGCAGCAATAGGAATTATTGCCTCTATTTTAGGTGTTTTCTATGTTAAAACATTTGCAAAAAGTGACCCACAAAGTGCTTTAATGTGGGGAACTTATATAAGCGCAGGGCTTACAATGATTGGGGTGTTCGTAATAGGTGCTATTATGGGAACATCATTTGTTGAGAGTGGCAAAGAATATAGTTGGTGGGGTCCTCCATTAGCATGTATTTATGGTATAGTCTCGGGAATTGTCGTCGGTTTTACAAGTGAGTATTTTACATCAGGAAAATACAAACCAGTGAAAAGATTGGCAGAAGAAGCACAATCTGGACCCGCAGTTGCTGTTGTCGGCGGATTTTCAGTAGGTATGTTTAGCACCTTATTACCTGCCCTTGTGCTTGCCATAGCAGTTATTCTTGCATATAAATCAGGGGGTATGTATGGTGTTGCTATCGCTTCGTTAGGTATGCTTGCCACAACCGGTATGGTCGTATCTGTAGATTCTTATGGCCCTATTGCAGATAACGCTGGTGGTATTGCAGAAATGGCTGGGCTTGACCCCAGTGTCCGTAAGATTACAGATAATCTTGACGCAGTAGGAAATACAACCGCAGCCATAGGAAAAGGCTTCGCTATTGGTAGTGCTGCCTTTGCCGCTATCGGCTTGTTAAGTGCATTCATGTTATCTACAAAATTAGACCCCGCAAAAGTCTCCCTTGCTGACCCAAAAATCCTTGCAGGTTGCCTTATCGGAGGTATGATACCTTTCGTATTTTGTTCCCTTTTGTTCAGTGCTGTTAGTAAG
>DAOOVZ010000242.1:0-3637 GCA_035370665.1 Candidatus Hydrogenedens sp. | reverse complement strand
CCATCAATCGGGTCTATTATCCATGCACGACCTTCGTAATTTTCAGGATAATTAGATAATCCTGCTTCCTCGCCAACAACGATATCATCAGGGAATTCCTTCTTGACTTTCTTAACAAAAGAACTCTGCACAAAGAGGTCAACCTCTGTTAAAAAATCTGTCTCATCTCTCTTCGTTGATATAGTAACTTCATCCTTTTTATTATACATATCTACAATATAAGATGAAATTTCCTCCATAAACCTTTTTATCAAATCTATCTCTTTTCTCTTTACATACATAATCCTTAATCCTTCTAATTTATGCGGTATTATAACCTTATTGTTTTATACAGATAAAAAAGAATGCCTAATTATTAAAGACATTTTTGTTTTGTAAAACAACCAATCAAATGTATGGATAATTTATTCAATGGCTTTACACTTACATTGACAGACACAATGTTACTAAATAAATATGGTTTCAAACTCTCCTGAACGACAATTTATTTAAAAGACAATTCTCCAAATCTGTCCTATTTAAAAATAAAGTTTATTCCATGAACCAAAATTATGCAATCTTTTTAGAAGTCTCTATTTATTCAGTAACAGTATTACTAAACCAAGTTCAATTAATAGGTGGCAGAGGAAAGCCAATAAATTATTTTCTTTGCGAATAGTCCATAGGCAGGCAAATATGGAAAACATAGACATTCCAATCATCTCTAAAAATGCTTTGTGGATGTGGTAAACAGTCTCTACAATTGGAACGAAAATCCATGCATATTTTTTGTTCAGTCTGAGGCATGCACGCAATAGGAGATGCCGATTTAAAAATTCCCAGCCCAATAGCCATGAAATAATCCAGAAAATTTGTTGAAAGAAAATTATAACCTTTTGATTGAAAGGTAATGTTTTAAAGCCGAGATAATAGGAACTAAGAGTGGGGGAGAGGATAACAAAGACTAAAGAAGCCACACACAATATGCTTACCCCCAAAAGAATAAAATAATCGTTCTTTTTCCATGATTTGAATGAAAACCAATAGAAATCAACCGCCTTGTTGAAAATAATGATTGGGATGATTAACCACAGAAAAAATTTTCTAAGGTCAAAATCAATAAAAAGAAATGAAAATAAGGAATTTCTAAATGCTGGTATTTTATTAAGAATATATGAAAGGTCAATGTTGAAAATTCCCCAGTTAAAAATGAAATGAATATTAAATGTTGCCAGTAGGTCTATAATTAAAACTGATATTGTATAGATGATGATGGAAATAGCCAAAGGAGTAGAGATGCTGATTTTGTTTGTATCATTATTTGTGTTATTGTGATTATTTTTATTCTTATTTGCTTTCATTTGTTATTTTTCGTATGATTGTAAAAATTGCAAAACTTGCTTATAACACATTCGATACATTTGGGCTTCCGAGCAAGACAGATATTCCGCCCATGAAACACAAATAGGTGGGAAAAAAATGTCCACTTTTCAGGAGATAAAAGTTTTTCTAAATCTTTTTCAATTTTTTGTGGGTCATTAGCGTTACTTAATCCTAATCGTTGTGCTAATCTACTGCAATGAGTATCCACAATAATCCCTGGTGTATTAAAACACTCGCCAAGGATAACATTTGCAGTTTTCCTGCCCACACCCGGTAATAGTAACAAGTTTTCCATTTTATCAGGCACTTCACCCTTAAAATTTTCTACTAACATTTTACAGGTTTTGATGATATGTTTTGCCTTGTTTCTGTAAAATCCAACAGGTTTAATTAGGGCTTCTAATTTTTTTTGTCCTATATCAATAAAATCTTGTGGAGATTTCAATTTCTGGAACAAGGTTTTACATACTTGATTTACTCGTTCATCTGTGCATTGGGACGCAAGAATGGTCATAATAAGAAGTTCAAATGGTGAATAATAGTTTAATGTGCAGTGAGCCTCTGGATAAATTTTACTCAAATGTTCATAGATTATTTTTGCTTTATCTCTAAGTCGTTTTATTTCTTTTGTTTTATCCAACTTTTGAATTCTTCCGCGTTTTTAGTATTGAGAACATCGCTGGGGGTTAAAATCCCTTTTCGTGCTATGTAGACGCCAAATTCAAAATCATTTATACCTTCGATTCCATGGGCATCTACAGAAATAACAAATTTTATATTTTTTCCCTGTGCTTTATAAATATTTCTCCAATCTAAATCTAATCTCATTGGATTTGCGTTAATCTCAATACTTACATTGTTTTTAGCACAGGCGTTAAGGATAGCCTCCATATCTAATGTGTATCCTTTGCGGCTAAGTAGAAGTCTACCGCTTGGGTGACCTAATATATGCAGGTAAGGATTTTCAATTGCTTTAATTAATCGTTGTGTCGCATTTTTTATGTCCATATCAAGTTTTGTATGGATAGAGCCGATTACTACATCAAAAGTCGCTAGAATTTCAGCCGGGTAATCTAAACTTCCATCTGACTTAATATCACATTCAATCCCTTTCAAAATTTGGAAAGGTGCATATACTTTATTTAGTTGGTCTATTTCAGCGTGTTGTTTAATTATGACTTGTGGCGACAATCCATTTGCATAGCCAGCAGATTGACTATGGTCACAGATTACAAGATAATCAAATCCCTTTTTTATACAATAATCTGCTAGTTCAGAGATGGAATTCCTACCGTCACTGTAAAGGGTATGGCAATGAACTACACCTCTAATATCATTAGTGTTTATAAGTTTTTCCGCATGATTGTATACAAATTCCATGTCATCATAGATATTTCGTAGCTCAGGTGGTAAGTAAGGTATATGTGTTTGAGTAAAGAAATCTTCTTCTGTTTCTGTTGTGACTTTATTGCCATTTTTATCAAATAATCCATTATTTGAGAAAGAAAATTTTTTTTGTGAACACTGGTTTACTACTTTATCAATATATTCTTTCGAGCCCGTGTAAAAGACCATTTTTGACCCAAAATCTTTTTTGTCAGCGAAATGAACAATAATTGGTATATTAAATTTTTTAATTATTAAAGGTGCACCTGACTTTGTTTCTATTTTGTCTGAATAAAAATTAATTAACTTTTGTCTTATTTGTTCAAGAGTATTAGTCAAAAAGAGTAGATTGATATTCCTTATTGTTTCCTCATATCTTCGTATACTCCCAGCGACAAATATGTTTTCGAGACTGACAATATCCTTTATTTCATCGAGAAACTTATTTATTACATTGAATCCGTCGAATAGAAGAAATTGCGCTCGCCACTGGTTTAGCAATTTAATACTCTCAATAATTTTATTTTCTATTTTTTTATTAAACCCGGGTAGAGTTGATACCTTACCTTCAAGGCAAGCCTGATATAGTTCATCGAGATTGGTTATATGCAGGTTGTCAAATAGACTTTTAATTCGTTTTGCACCCAGAGATTGGACTTCAAACAGTTCTAATAATGAAGGTGGATATTTACTTTTGACCTTTTCAAGTGTAGGCACAGATTCATTGTGATACCATGCCATAATCTTTTTTTCAATTGCTTCACCAATCCCTTCCAATTGTCGCAGCTGACCACTTTCAATAAGGTGTTCGATGGGCTCTGTTGTATGTTCCAGAGTATCGGCTGCTTTTAAGTAAGAGCGAATTTTGAAAGGGTTCTCTCCGTCTATT
>DAOOVZ010000241.1:0-3643 GCA_035370665.1 Candidatus Hydrogenedens sp. | reverse complement strand
TCTAATTCGTTTGTCATAATTCTACCTATCCCACTGGTGGTCTACCAATACTGTAATAACGGAAACCATAAGAGGCTATTGTTTTAGGTGTATAGAGGTTTCTACCGTCAAAAATAACCCTTTCTTTCATTAATTGAGCCATTCGTTCATAGTCCGGGCGACGGAATTCATTCCATTCTGTCAGGACTAAGAGCCCTTCACTTCCCTCTAATGGCGGATATTGTTTTGAGGCAACCTCAATTTTATTTCCAAACCTTTCCTTCAATTTAGGTCCTGCAAGAGGGTCAAAAACTCTTACCCGTGCCCCCTTCTTTAACAATGCTTCAATTATAAAAACGGAGGGCGCTCCTCGAATGTCATCTGTTTTTGCCTTGAATGAAGCACCCCAAATCGTTAATATTTTCCCTTCAATATTATTTTGATAGTGTTCCATAATCATAGACAAGAATTTTCTACACCGTTCCTCGTTTACTTTTTGAATTGCTTCAAATAAATAAGGAGAGATTCCTTTTTCCTTTGCAAAAAGGATACATGATTCTACATCCCGAGGTATCCATATACCGCCATAACCAATCCCCGGGAAAAGAAACGATTGTCCAATTCGACTATCTGCTCCAACTGCCTCGCGAACCTCACTTATATTGGCACTCCAAACAGCGCATAAATCGGCAATTTCATTTATAATGGAAATTCTACCTGCCAACATAATCACAGTTGCATATTTGCTTAATTCTGCACTTCGCAGACTCATCATTAGCAGTGGCTTACCTGTCCGAAGAAAAGGACTGTATAGTTCTTTCATAATCTCCTGAACGCGCACCTCTTCACAGCCCACTACAACCCTATCCGGCCGAAGGAAATCATCTACCGCTGTCCCCTGCTTTAAAAAATCTGGATTGACTACTACATCAAAAGGATGCTGTGTATTCTGTTTCATTACATCCTTTATCCTATCAGCAGTTCCCGGAGGTAAGGTCATTTTATTCACTATAATTCTATATGCTGTCATCACATTGGCAATTACCTTCACAATATCCAGAACAGGCTTCACCATATCATCTATAGTCGAATAAGAAATTACAGGGTCCATGCACAGGAAAACAAGGAGACAATTTTGAACAGCCTCTTCTAATGAATCCGAAAAGAAAAGTCGTTCTTCTTCAATATTTCGTGAAACAAGTTCACTCAATCCGGGCTCATATATAGGGATTTCACCCTTTTTTAATAATGCAATTCGCTCTTTATCCCAATCAACACAGGTTACAATGTGCCCACTCTCCGCAAAACAACTACCTACAACTAAACCTTGATAACCTGTGCCTATAACTGTTATTTTCATTATCCTTATGTCCTATTTTTTATTTTCACCCTATAAATAAAAACGAAATTTACTTTTCCAGAGTCAAAACATTAATATTGTAATTTAAAAACTTACCAAATATCCAAATAATTTAACTTTACTCAAATTAGAGGGAATTGTTATGAGAAAATTTGTTCTTTTCTTTCTACTCTTGTATACAATTATATTAAATTCATTTTCCGAAGAGTTTCAGTTGCCTTCCAACTTTACTCGTTTTGAGACTTATGGAGATGAAGATGTAGGAAAGGTAATGACAGAATATCTATGGTATCACCTTTCAAAACGACTTGGGAATGGAGTTACTCTTTTTAATAAAGAATACCTTTTATGTGCAGATACCTGGGTAAATGATTTTATTGACCCCCAAAGACAGAAACCAATTCAAGAGGTTCATCGTGAAGACCTTCTGTCAATCCGCATAGATGATGAAGGCTATGTTGATACACACCAGCATTTCTCGCATGCCTACGATGCAGGTTGGCCATTCCCACTGTGGACACAAACAATGGGACAGCAAGATAAAGGAATAGGCTGGCACTTTCAACCCCTTGAACAGGTGCCGGGTTGGGTTGGAGACAATCTGAGAAATGCAAAAAATGATAAGAACTGCGGTGAAAATGCCATAAAACAATGGGAACTGCAAAATTTAACTTCACAGGGGATTGCCGATAATACATGGAAATTGGAAGCCACAAATGAAGGTTCTCCTATCATTACCTCTATTCCCAATCTCCATTTGACTGCTGAAGATATACCCTTTTTCCAATTACGATGGAAAAGGGAGATACAGCCGGAAACTCATCTACTACCCTATATAGAATGGAAAAGGGAAGGAGATGAAGACTTTTCTATAGAAAGAAGATTCTATTTCTATCTGCAAAATACTGCCTTATGCAAACCCGGTTGGTATCATTCTCATATTCCTGTTTATAAACATCCTCAATGGAATGGAACAATTGACCAGATTCGTATTTGTTTATCACCAGAAAAATGTTCAGGGACTTTCTATGTTGATTCTTTCTTTTCCTTGTTTGATACCCGCCAAACTATTAATAACCCAATTTACATCCTTGCCTGTCATTTTTATTTTAATTGGACAGGTGATATTGATTTCTTAAGACAGGTAATAAATAAGATGAGAATGGCTCTTTTGTATCAGAGGAAGGAATTGGGTGGGGACACTTATTCGTGTATTGTTAATCCATGGGTAGGACATGACGGCATCCCTGGGTTCACAATTATGCCAGACGGGAAAATTTTTAATGTGGGGCATGGAATTGGTAGTAATTATTGGGATTTACTACCTTTTGGCGGTTACGATTGT
Source organism: Candidatus Hydrogenedens sp. (assembly GCA_035370665.1). Lineage (GTDB taxonomy): Bacteria > Hydrogenedentota > Hydrogenedentia > Hydrogenedentales > Hydrogenedentaceae > Hydrogenedens. The sequence goes on along the minus strand of DAOOVZ010000241.1, from coordinate 959 downwards.
TACGCTACAAACCAATATCATGCTTCCATACTTGCTATGGCTGAGATAGAAAAAGCCATTCTGGAACATCCTGAATGGAGCATTCCGCGAGGTGCCCTTGCCTTTGCTCCAGAGGAGTTACTAAATCATGCGCAAAAAGTCAGCGAAAAGGCCCGTTCCTTGTTCTGGGATACAGAGAGAAAACGATTTTTTGCTTCTATTGACCGCAATGGGGACAAGCATGATTACGGCTTTACCTTTTTAAATCTTGATGCTATCTGGTATGGTATTGCCTCGCCAGAACAATCCAGAGATATTTTGAGTTGGCTGAATGGAGAAAGAATTATTAATACTGATACCTCGCAAGGTAATGATATTTACCACTGGCAGTTTGGACCCCGCGCTACAACTTTGCGTAATGTAGAATGGTATGTCTTTTCATGGTCAAGTCCTGAAAAAATACCCTGGGGTGGACAGGTTCAAGATGGGGGTGCTGTTTTAGGTTTTACTTTCTATGACCTCTGGGCAAGATTGCATACATTAGGACCCGATAATGCCTGGCAACGACTCAAAGAAATTGTAGATTGGGAGAAAGAAGTCAGAAACGCTGGTGGATATAGGAAATACTATGAAGGTGGAAAGCAGGGAACAACATTGCAAGGGTGTAATACTGCTGGTGGATTGGGTATTGACTGTGAATTTTTTGAGAGCAGCCTATTACCATCAATACTTGTTTACGGATTTGCCGGCATAACTCCAAAACCAGATATGCTTGAAATTGAACCAAAACTGCCAGAAAACATCAAAGAAATGGCTATCAAAAATATAAAATACAAACAAGCCGTTTTAAATCTTTTAATTACCAACGATAACATTGCTATCGAAGCAGCAAGTATTTTGCCTGAGTCCACCATTCACTGTAAATACATACAAACAAACAAAAACACAAAAGAAAAAATTAAAGAAGTCGAGAAGGTTAT